>JAMPHU010000021.1 GCA_023663225.1 Candidatus Gastranaerophilales bacterium | reverse complement strand
AATATCAGGCAACCCGGAATTCATCTTTGAGTAACTGGGGGTGCTGAATAGTTACGATATGGGATTAAATATAAAATTTGTAGAAAAGAATCAAATAGACGAGCAGTTGGATGATGAAGATTTAGAAGAATCCACTGAACAATAGTTGATAAATGGAATAATTGGTATTTAAAAATTTGAATTGGGGAAATGGCATTTCCCCAATTCAAAACATATACTCATGAAAGGAATTTTATGGAAGAGATTATAAAGGAAAGTTTTTATAAACAAGTATTGCAATTATTTCAAAATGCGAAAAGAGTGTTTCTAATGCTGTTAATATGACTATGGTTTATTCATATTATGAAGCAGGAAGAATGATTGTAGAGGAAGAACAACAAGGAAAATAACGGGCAGAATATGGGAAATACATTTTAAAGCATTTGTCCGAAAAGCTTACAAAAGAACTTGGACGAGGTTTTTCATATGATAATTTGAAATTAATGCGTAAGTTTTATATGGTCTATTCCAAAGATTCAATTGGGGAAACGGCATTTCCCCAATCTGAACAGTTACAATAATATTATGTGGAATGTTGTTGATAGAAACTATATAAAGGATGAAGGTGTATGTACATGGTTTTAACAGATGAGGAAGCGAAGCAATTTTATGATTTATGGATATCTCTATTGGACTTTGTGAATCAAAAATATAAGCTGATAAAGGAACTTTATGGGATGACATCACCTAAAGGTTTGCCGCTAAGGGCAGTAGCTTTGATATCTTCTAAATTATGGGAAGATAAAGATATAATTGATGAATTTGTGTTATCAGGCTTTAAAAAGATGGATGAAGAAGAAATTGCAATTGTCAGTAGTTGGACGAGAGCAATACATGGGAAATTTATAGTGGACAGACATTTGAGAAAAGGTTCTGTTTTGATTTCTGTTGATAATAATGAGGTATATGTTGTGAAAGGAATTTATTCTTCGTGGAAAGAAATACTGGAAGGTTATCCCATGCCGCAGATTGTGGAAGCTACATTGATGCCATTTAGAGATTCTATTATTCATGACGGAATAGTAGCCCCATATGGCATGTGTTTGAGCAGAAATATGTCCGAACAGTCCAAACAGACCTATTTGGCAGCAAAATCAATTGGTAATTTACACTATGGCTTATGAATGGACGATTGCATAGTAGTAAATATCTATCACATTTTACGGAACAGGACAGATTTGCAGATAAAGATGATGATCAAAATAGTGAAAACGCAGAAAAACAGAATCTTCCCATCGGTGCTGATCTTGCTCTTGATGCTCTGCACTCTCACGGGTTGTATTCCCAACAACTATACAGAAGAAGAAAAAAGGGCGTTCCTGCTGGAGGCCAGGAAAGTGGCGTCAAGTTATCTCTCGGACAAGTACAGTGGGGCGGAAATTCGGGTGATGGAACCGGAGACGACGGTGGAGAATGGCGGATATGAGTTGACAGAGTTTGCCAGTGGATCCTTTGTCTGGCAGAAACAGACCTACAGCTTTGTGGTCAACATAGAGACGGGGGAAGTCTATACATCTGTCTGCCTTGACGAGATCGAGGAGCGGTTGAAGGCAGCAGTTTTTTTGGAGTTGGGCATTGACAGTGAAGAGCTGGCAGTACAGAGATGTTCCATCTATTATCTGAAAGGCAGCGAAGTGCTTAGTATGTCCCGTTTTCTCAATGTATTTCCGGATGGGGAATCTGTGGAGGAATTGTCTGAAAAAATATTGCAGGATGCGGAAAGCTATCAGTTATATATGCAGTTTCAATACAGAGGGGAGGGTATTTCCCAGGAAATGATGGAATGGGAATCGCCTTTCCCCACATTGCAAGGAGTCAGTGTCTATCATGTGGCACAGGAGCATGCGCTCTGCGACGAGGAGCACAGCTATTCCATTTTGCCCAGTTTGTCGGAGGAAATTCTGGAACTGAATTTTGGACGTGATACGGCAAGCTATATCCGGTATCAGACTTTGGAGCAAAGTGGGATTCGAGTGACCTACAAGGCTTATGAGAGAAGGAGAGAACAGGATGTGATCACAGAGTCGGTGACCAACGAAGAGGATATCACTCTGACGATGACAGACGAATATATTCGCCTGGACTGTGCGAAAGATGACTATTCCATGTATCTCTCGACGGCGGATCAGGAAATTGCCAGGAAGTACCTTTATGTCTTTCTGAGCAGCCAGGTGGTTGCCAATGAGGAGACAGAGAAAGGGATGTGGTATCCCTTTGAGGACGGTTATGTTTACGCAAAGAATCGATATATGACAGTACCTTATGAGATACAGCCGCATTATTATGAGGGAAATGTTATTTACAGCAGTCCGCAAAAGAAAAGATGAATATGAGCGTCAGTTAATTTTTTTGAAAATTATTTAACAGAAGCTCCGTTGGAGGTTTTGCATTAATCTGATATGATCATATTATACTGACTAACGTTAGTGAGTATAGCAAAGGCCAATGCTACAGTATCATATCATACAAGGAGATGTTCATATGTCATTAGGAAAAGTGATTAGAAAATACAGGAAGATCAGAAATCTGACACAGGAAGAAATGGCTGGTCGGCTGGGGGTGACTGCCTCTGCGGTGAATAAGTGGGAAAATGAAAATTCTTATCCGGATATCATGCTCCTTGCGCCGATTGCCAGACTGTTGGATATTTCATTGGATACCTTGTTAGCGTTTCGTGAAGATCTGACAACAGAGGAGATAAACGAGATCGTTCGTGAAGCGGACTTGAAATTGAAAGAAGAGTCCTATGATGCGGCTTTTTTGTGGGCGAAGAAAAAGTTGGAGCAATATCCGAACTGTGAACAGCTTCTCTTGAATATTGCGGTTATTTTTGACGCACAGCGCATCGTGCAGAACGTTGCAAAAGAAGCAGAATACGAGGAATATTTATGTTCTTTGTATCTCCGCGCATTGAATAGCGATAAGGAAGACATACGCGTTCGGGCGGCCGATTCTTTGGTCGGCTTTTATATGAGAAAAAAAGAGTATGACAAGGCGGAGAAATACTTGGAATATTTTTCTGCACAAAATCCGGAAAGAAAGAGAAAACAGGCTCAAATTTATGCTGAGACAGGTCAGATACAGAAAGCATACAAAGCCTATGAGGAACTTTTATTTTCGGACTATGGGAGAAGCACGCTGGAACTGCATGGAATGTATATGCTTGCGATGCAGGACAACGACAGAGAAAGAGCGCGCCGATTGATCTTGAAGCAGGGGGAGTTGGCAAGATGTTTTGAGATGAGCAAATATTATGAGTCTTCCTGCAAGCTAGAGCTTGCGACGATGGAAAAGGATGCGGATACTGTGATCGCGACAATGGAAGATTTGCTTTCGGAAGTGGAACAAATCGGAAGTTTCAGAAAGTCGCCCCTCTATGAACATATGGAGTTTCAGGAGGTACGGGAGGAATTTGTAGCAGAACTGAAAAAGAATCTGCTGAAAAGTTTTTGTGACGAAGAAAATTTTGGGTTTTTGAAGGATAATGAGAGGTGGCAGGCGTTACAGAAATCTTATTGCAAATAAATGGTCAATCTTAAAATTTAGTGTTATAATACATTTGGACATGAGGACAGTGTCATACAAAGGAGGCTATATTGCATGAATGTGACCAAAAAGCCATGGAAAAACGTATTATACCTATTGATTTTATTGGCGGCGATTTTCCTGCTGTTTAGCTGGTATACTGTTTCAAACAGGCGGCAAATTGAAGATCGCAATTTAAATTATGCCCTGGATTCTGCCCGCCAGACTACGCTGGGTATCAGCAATGAGTTTGCCAATGCCGGACGGCGGGTGCGCAACTATGCTTACTTTCTGAGCGTGGGGCAGAACGCTATGACAATGGACTCGGATATGCTAAAAGAGTTGGAGAGCAATGTGGACTTTGACTCTATGCGATTTATCAACGCTCAGGGCATGAACTTGACCTCCGATGGAACGATTTCCGACAGTGCTGACAGGGACTACTTTGAGGCAGGGATGCGGGGCGAGAGTGGCTGCACTATGGTGCTGAATTCTCGGATTACCGGAAGGACTACCATGGTCTTTTACGCTCCTGTGCGGGAAAATGATAGAGTTGTGGGAGTATTGTTGGGGTTGTATCTCGCGGAGGATTATCTTCGGGAGATTCTGGAGACCAGTTATTTCGGGGAAGCTGCGGATGTTTATCTGTGCACCAGACGCGGGGATGTGATCGCCTCATCCAACGGAGAAAAGTACGATGAAATGCTTCCGGATGTCCTGCGGGATACAGGGGTGATTGATGCCGAGACCGCCGAAAATGTCTGGTCGGTGTTCAGAGGCGAGACGGATGAGAGGGGTTTTATCTGTGGTGAGGGCAGTCTGACGGACAATCTGTGTGCTTTGCGCGTACCGGACACAGAATATATTCTGGTTCAGACCTTCCCCAAGGACGTGACCCAGATGATGGTCAGGGAGGCCAATCGCACCGGAATGATCTTGCAGGTGATTTTGATTGCCTTGTTTGTAATCTATATCTTGCTTTTGTTGATTCACAGCCGCACATTGCGCCGCCGTCTGGAGCGGGAGAACCGCGAGATGGGGTATGTCATCAGTGGTGTCAGCACGCTGTTTACTCGTTTTATCATGGTGGATTTGGAGGAAGGCTCTTACCAATATCTGGCGGGCACAAGGCCGGAGCGGAATAAGCTGCCCACGAGCGGTTCTTACGAGAACTTTACCGCCTATCTGTGTTCTAGTCTGACAGACGAGGAGGAACGGCAAAAATTTTCGGAACAGTTGGAACGAGAGGTATTGGTTCAGGAGTTGGCAGACTGCGGTACGGCTCAGTATGAGTTTCAATCTCGAAAGAATAAGGGGGTGGCATGGGAGCATATCAATATCATCTCTCTGGAGCAGAAGGACGGCAGAGCGAGCAAAGTTCTCTTTCTTCGGCAGGATGTCACTGCGATAAAAGAAAAAGAACTGAAGACGCAGGCGGTGATCAATCAGGCAAACCGAAAGGAGCGCCAGTACCGCATTGCGATTACCTCCGCCGCTTTCAATACATTTGAGTTTAACCTCACACAGGACTTGATCGAGCAGGATATTGTCCGCAATGTGGAAGGAGGCAGGATCTCTCTGTTGGAAAAGACCGGTCTTTCCGCGCCCTGTGCCGCCTCGGCATGTTTTGAAAAGTGGAAAGAGTTTGTTTTGGCAGAGTCCAGGGAAGAATACGATGCGGTGGTCAACACGGAGAGTCTGAAACGGCGCTTTGAACAGGGCGAGGCCGAAGTCGCGGTGGACTATTGGGGCGGAGTGCCCGGCGGGCAGCAGATGTGCGTTCGTCAATCCTTTATTATGACCAGGGATGAACAGACAGGGGACATCATGGTCATGGTGGTGTCCAGAGATATTACCGCCCAGGTTCAAAGGCAGCGGGAACAGACGCAGGCGCTTCAGGAGGCATTGATGCAGGCGCAGCATGCCAACAACGCCAAGACGACTTTCCTCTCCAATATGTCCCACGACATCCGCACGCCTATGAACGCCATTATTGGTTTTACCACCATTGCGGTCAGTCACATTGACAATAAGTCCCAGGTGTTGGACTGCCTGCAAAAGGTATTGTCCTCCAGCAACCATCTGCTCAGCCTGATCAACGATATTCTTGACATGAGCAGGATTGAGAGCGGAAAGCTTCAGATCAAGGAGCAGGAGTGTAATATCTCCGAATTGACCCACAACCTGGTCAATATTATTCAGCCTCAGGTAAAAGCCAAGCAGTTGGAGTTGTTTATCGACACTTTCGATGTGGCGAACGAGGATGTGATCGCCGATTCGTTGAAATTGACGCAGATTTTTGTGAATCTGTTGAGCAATGCCGTAAAATATACCCCTGCGGGCGGAACCGTGAGCTTCCGTATCAGACAGCAGACGACTTTCCATCGGGGTTACGGGGATTATGTTTTCATCGTCAAGGACAATGGTATCGGAATGACGCCTGGTTTTGTAGAACATATCTTTGAACCGTTCGAGCGGGAGGAAAGCACTACGAGGACAGGTATTGAGGGAACCGGACTGGGCATGGCCATCACCAAGAATATCGTAGAGATGATGGGCGGCACGATCACAGTCCAAAGTGAAAAAGGAAAGGGCAGTGAGTTCAAGGTAGAGGTGAGCCTGAAAATTCAGGATGTGGAGAAAAATGCAGCCGGAATCAAGGAATTGGAAGGCCTGCGGGCCCTTGTGGTGGACGACGACTGCGATAGCTGCGAGAGCGTTACCCGGATGCTTACGCAGCTCGGGATGCGTTCAGAGTGGACTGTTTCCGGCAGGGAGGCTGTCTACCGCGCAAAGAGCGCCCACAATGAGGGAGATTCCTATCACACGTACATCATTGACTGGCAGATGCCGGAGATGAGCGGTATTGAGACGACCCGACGCATCCGCGCCGCTGTAGGTCCGGAAAGTCCTATTATTATTCTTACGGCCTATGATTGGACGGATATCGAGGAGGAGGCTACGGAGGCCGGCGTTACCGCTTTTTGTGCAAAGCCGCTGTTTATGTCGGATTTAAAGACGGTTCTGCTCTCCGCCAACAATCTGGCTGAAAAGGAAGAAGTCGTTCCATGGACGAAGGCTGATTTCGGCGGCAAACGGATTTTGCTGGTGGAGGATATAGAGCTGAACCGAGAGATCGCAGAGTACATCCTTGAGGAGAGCGGTTTTGTGGTGGAATCCGCGCCGGATGGCACTGATGCGGTGGAGATGGTCAGCAGGTCAGAGGAAGGTTATTATGACGCGATTCTGATGGATGTACAGATGCCCATTATGGATGGCTACGAGGCTACGCGCACCATACGCGCCCTGCCCCGAAAGGATGTGGAGACCATCCCGATCATCGCCATGACAGCCAATGCCATGGAGGAGGATAAGGAGGCTGCCCTGAAAAACGGCATGAATGCCCATATCGCCAAGCCGCTTGATATCGATCAATTCCTGAACGTTTTAGGGACCTATTTGTCCTGACATGCGGTTTGGACAAAATGGCACAGTTAGAAAATATCAATGAAGGAGTAAGAGGATGAAGTACAATTTTAATTATTGCTGGCATTTTCTGTTGGCGGATGCATTTCCTATGCGGGATGCCCTGGAGAAATGGAAAGATGCTTTTGGACGATATTTTTACGAAAAAGATTACATAGAGGAAGGGTGGCAGGAAGTCACCCTTCCCCATACTTTTAATGATTCCGATTTGTTTGTGGTTCCCATTCAGGATGCCGGGAGCGGGCAGAAGCGAACCTGCGCTTTTTACCGCAAGACTTTTTGGCTGGAGAAAACGCAAAGAGGGAGCAAACTGCTATTGGAATTTGAGGGGATACGTCAGACTTGTTATCTATATGTGAACGGCCGTATGGCAGGTTATTATGAGGCGGGCGTGGCTCCTTTTGGTTTTGATATCACAGAATATGTGAATGAGGAAGAGGAGAATTTGATCGCGCTGGTCACAGACAATACAGCGACGCGCAATATCGGTTTTTGTATTGCGGAGACGCCCAATGCGCCTGAAGTGGAACCTGGCTCCTATCTGTTGGCGCAGGAAGAGGAGGTGCCGGAAGACAAAGCCGGCGTGGGATTTTTTTGGAACTGTAATGATTTTAATCCCTCTCTGGGAGGAATCACGCATCCTGTCTATTTGCATGTGAAACCCCAGGTTTATCTGACGCTGCCTCTGTATAGCAATCTACAGACCAAAGGGGCATATGTGTATGGCAGCGATTATGACTTGGAGAAAGGGACGGCCCGCGTTCATGTGGAGGCGGAGCTGCGCAATGAGAGCGGTCGGGAGGAAGAGGTTAGGTTGAAGGTCTCGGTGGAGCAGTTGGACGGTACTTGCGTTCAGACCTTTTTCTCGGAACGGATGATTCTTCCGGCAGGTGAAAAGGTGACGCCGCCTTTGTCCATTACGCCGTCGGATGCCTACAAAAAGGAGCTTCTGGAGGATGGCGGATATCATTATGTGCCCAGGGGAGAAGAGGAAGTGGCGCCTACCGTGACGGATTCCGTGCAGGCAAAGGAGATAAAGGCTGTATCGGAAAAAATTTCCCTGCGGTTTTGGAACATAGAGGATCCTTATCTGTATCGGGTGAGACTGACGCTTTTGGCGAATGGGGAAGCGGTTGATGAGGAGATCGTTGAGACAGGTTTCCGCAAAGTGGAATACGACAAAGAGAAAGGGATTGTTTTAAACGGGCATTCGGTGTGGCTGACCGGTTATGCCCAGCGTGCGTCGAACGAGTGGGCGGCTATCGGGATCGCGCCGGAATGGTTGAAAGACCAGGATCTTATGTGGTTGAAGGAGAGCAATGCCAATCACATCCGCTGGATGCATGTGGCGGCTTCCCTGTCCGATATCCGCAGTTGTGACCGGCAAGGCGTGGTCTGCGCGCAGCCTGCGGGGGACAAGGAGGCTGAGAATTTCGGGCGGCAATGGGATCAGCGGGTGGAGCTGATGAGAGATATTATCATCGCTTTTCGGAATCACCCTTCCATTGTGTTCTGGGAGGCCGGAAACAACAGCATAAACAGAGGACATATGAAAGAGATGACCGCGTTAAAGCGTCTGTTGGATCCTGATGGCGGACGTTTTATGGGATGTCGGACGATCAATACGGAGGAGGTTGTGGCGGAGTCGGAGTATGTGGGCACCATGCTGAACCGTCATGCGGCCCGTTTCCTGGCGGAGTACGGCCCTATCACCGAGACAGAGTACAGCAGGGAAGAGGCTCCCAGGAGGATATGGGATGATTTTACGCCTCCTGATTTTGACTATCGCAACCGCTATATTGGCAAAGGCGGGAAAAAACAGGCGGGCCGCGATTTCTGGGATCTGACCATGGAGGAATTGATCTTGGCGGAGGCAGGCGGGTATGCGGAATTTTTCCATGACCGCATCGGTGGGGCCTCCGGAAAGGATATGTACAGCGCTGCCGCGGCGCTCTGTTGGACGGACTCAGCCCAGCATGGCAGGCAATCTGCTTCGGAGAATGGGCGGATGAGCGGGAGAGTGGATCCGGTGCGTATTCGGAAACAGAATTTTTATCTCTATCAGGTCATGCAATCGCAAACGCCCATGGTGAAAGTGATCGGCCATTGGAACTATCCGCCCAAGGCGGCGGAGCAGTATCGCTATCCGCTCAAAATCTTTAACGGAGATTATTGGGAGGAGACAGGGGAGTATGCGTACAGAGAGCCGGAGAAAAAGACGGTGTATGTGGCCGGAAGCTATCATATCCTGCGCATGGAGTTGTGGATCAATGGAAAGAAGGCGGGCGTCAGTGAGCAACCGGTCAACAGCTTTCTCTTCCCCTTTGAGAATATAGATGTCACTGTGGCGGGGCGTGTGGAGGCTTATGGTTTTGATGAGCGCGGCGTTGAGATAGCCAGGGATATTTTGTGTACCGTGGGGGAGCCTGCAAAGCTGCGGTTGACGCTGCACACTTCTCCTCGCGGCTTTCTGTCGGATGGAGCGGATATCGCCTATGTGGATGTGGAGGCGCTGGATCGGGAGGGGAGGCTCTGTCCTTTGTGCGACAGCCGGATTGACTTTGAGACAGAAGGGGAAGCGCTCTTTTTGGGCGGTTATAACAGCGGGCGTTTTAACGGCTATGGCAGGAAAGACAGTGTGATCCATCAGAACCATGTGTATGCGGAATGTGGAAATAACAGGGTGTTTTTGCGATCCACTTTCCGAGCCGGAAAGGTGAAGCTAAAAGCTGTCATGCAGGGGGCGCCCGCAGAAGAGGTGATCTGGGAGAGTCTGCCGGTGGAGCGAAAGGCGTTGAGCTTGAATCCGCCCAATGTCTGGTATGCTGATCTTGCAAAAGAAGCGCCGAAAAGAGCGGATGCTTTCCCCGCGATTGCAGCGGCGGATGCTTCCAAATACCGCGCGCCGGAGCAGGATTATTGTAAGATATTGATCCGCGGGCAGGAACCGGACAGCAGAGGCGTGCCCAGTGTGAACAAGAACGGCAGCGTATGGGGGTCTGTGTTGATCGTTTTGGAGCGGATGCTCTTGGTCTGGAAGGGATTGTTTGAATATGAGTATGACCGTGAGGCGGGCAGGCTTACCGTTTGTTCGGAAGGAGACGTTATCGTGGCGCAGGAGGGCAGAACGCATCTGTTGGTCAACGGCCGGGAGAGTCTGATGGACGGTGCGCCCTATGTGACAGAGCAGGGGGCGTTTGTGATGGAGGTAAATGCGCTGATTCCGCATATTCACAAGATTTCCTGCCAATATGACGCAAAAGTGCACGTGTTGCGGATCGACAAGCAGGAGGAGGCGGGGACTCTTTAAGAGACCGCCTCCCGCCTTTTAGGCTTTCTTGTATCGCTCCACGATCTTGGTCACGGCATGGATGACATCCCGAACATCGTCGTCGGAGAGCGAGTAGTACAGAGGCAGACTCATGGACTCGGTATAATATTTTTCCGCATGGGGGCAGAGGCCCTTTTGGTACCCCAGTTTCTCGTAGCAGGAATGCCAGTACACCGGCAAGTAATGTACTTGGGAGTGGATACCTTCCGCGCAGAGCGCGTCAAAAAACTGCCTTCTGTCACAATTCATCTGTTCTCTGTGGAAACGCAGGATGTAAAGATGGCGGGTGGTTTCGGAGGCCGGTATCGTCGCCTGTACCTGTAATTGCGGGAACTGCGAGAAAGCGTCGTCGTACATGGCGACGATCTCTCGGCGGCGGGTGGCAAAACGCTCTAGTTTATCCAACTGACTGGTCAAAAGCGCTGCCTGAAATTCCGTCATACGGTAGTTGAAACCCAGGCAGATCTGTTCGTTGTACCAGGGATCGTCGGTGGGATGCGCCATCAGGTTGATGTTCCTTGTGATGCCATGGGTGCGCAAGAGAGACAACTTTTCGTACAGCTTTTTACTGTTGGTGGTGACGGCGCCGCCCTCGCCAGCGGTGACTGTTTTGACAGGGTGGAAGCTGAAGGTGGTCATATCTGCTAAGCTTCCCACAGGCTGTCCCTTATACTTGGTTCCGATGGCGTGAGCGGCGTCCTCGATCAGGGTCAGACCGTGTCTGTCACAGAGGGCGCGAATCTCATCCAGTTCCACCGCTTGTCCGGTGAAATCTACGGCTACCACTGCCTTTGTCCTGGCGGTGATGTGTTCTTTGATGGAAGTGGGCGCGATATTGTAGGTATTGGGGTCAATATCGGCAAAAACGGGCGTTCCGCCACAGTACAGGATACAGTTGGCGGATGCGGCAAAGGTGATGGGGGTGGTGATGACTTCATCGCCCGCCTTGATGCCCGCAGCCATGGCGGCAAGGTGGAGCGCGGCAGTACCATTGCTGACGGCGACACAATACTTTGCGCCGGTGACTTCACACAGGCGCTTTTCCAATTCTTCAATGCGGGGGCCGCAAGTTAAAAAGTCGCTTTTGAGGGTGGCCACCACCGCCTCAATATCAGCATCGTCAATATATTGTCTCCCGTAGCTCAAGGGCGCTTCTCTGACGGGAGCGCCGCCTTCTATCGCTAATTTTTCCATTTCGTTTCTCTCCTTTGTCCGCAAATATCTATCCACACGAAAACAATAGATATAGTATACCATGTTCTCGCCAAAAAGGAAATGCAAAATAAAAAGCCAACCTTGCGCAAAAGCGGCCTTATCAGTATAATAGGCTATATAGCAGAGGAGATGGATATGAGCGGGACAGAAAAAAAAGTATGGGCATTTTTGGAGAAATTTCCCTGGTTTTTACTCGGACTTGCGGCCACAGCGTTCTTGGTGCTGCCCTATCTGGTGTTGGGGAGCAAATGTTATATCCAAATCAATGATCAGTTGGACGGTGAGGTGTTAAACTATATCTACCGAGCGAAATACTTGTTCTCCGGCGAGAATATCATACCAGAATTTATGAATGGCATGAATAAGGCTGCTATGACCCCTCCGGCGCCGATCGGTGTGCTTTTTTATAAGGTACTGCCGCCCTTTGCGGCTTTTGCTGCCATGCATGTGTTTGTTGTGATGGTGGGGTATGTGGGGATGTATCGACTGTGCAGGCTGTTTACGCAATCCTCGCTGATCTCCTTTGTGGCGGCGGGCATTTTTGTATATCTGCCCTTTTATCCTGTATACGGTCTTTCTATCTTAGGTCAGCCTCTTTTGGCCTGGGCAGTCATAAAATACTGTGAAAAGGAGCTTTCCCTCGCGCAAAAAATAAAGTATGGTCTCTGTATTCTCCTATATGCAGTGAGTTCTTCTCTGGCTTTGGCAGGTTTTACATGGATCGCGCTGCTTTTTTTTGTCTGGCTGTGGAGCCTTTGGAAGAAGCAAAAGGAAGTGAGCAGAGGGGTGGGGATTTCGCTGCTTCTCTTGACGGCTGGTTTTTTGCTCTGTAATGTGGAGCTGTTGGGCAGCCTGTTGGGAATCGGGGAGAGTTATGTGGCGCATCGCGAGGAGATGGTGCTCGCGGCCATATCGGACTGGCGAACGTCTTTTGAGGAGATATTCTTGGAGGGAGGCGCTTACGGAAAGTCTTATAATGGAATGATTGTGCTGCTCACAGCGGCCGTGATCGTACTTTATCCGGTGAGTCAGGTCATCGGGACTTTTCGCCGCGGGGAAAAAACAGGCATTTTTCAGAAAATCGCGGGAAGCGTTCCCTACAGGATGGTGGCAGCCGGTTTTGTTCTTGCGCTTCTGGTATCCGTCGCCGCGGTTTTGTGGCGGACTCCCCGGTTGGTGGATGTGCGTATGCAGCTTGGAGGAGTATGCAAGAGCTTTCAGGCGGATCGCATCTATTGGATTTTACCACTGTGTTGGTATACGCTTTTGGCGCTTGACTTGTTCCTTTTGTTGAAAGAGTGGAGAAAATGGTGGATTTTACGGTATGGCGCGGCGGTGGCCGTGTTGGCGGCGTTGTGTTTTCAGGTTTATGAGAACAGCACGATTTACCATAATCTGCGGCTGATGATTTTTCCCGACACCTATCATTTGATGAACTGGGATGACTATTATGCCAAGGATGTCTATGATCAGATTGACGATTTCCTGGGAGAGGATAAATCGTCGTACCGCACGTTGAGCTTGGGAATCACGCCGGCGGCCGCGCTTTACAATGGCTTTTACTGTCTGGATGGCTACTCCAATTACTATTCCCTCGACTATAAACATGAGTTTCGGGAGATCATTGAGAAGGAGCTGGCGAAGGCGGAAGAGGTCAGAGTCTATTTTGATACATGGGGGAACAGGTGTTATTTATTTAACGCGGAGACCGGAAATTATATGATGATCCCGGGTTATACGACCGCAGTTTATGAGAATCTGGAGTTGAATACCCGGAAAATGTATGAGATGGGAGGGCGATACCTTTTTGCGGCAATGCCTGTGCAAAATGCGGAGGAGATGGGACTTGCGCTGGTCAGGGAGGAGCCTTTTGAGACGGCGGACAGTTATTATAGGATATGGGTATATGCAATCAGGGCCGAATAGCTGAAATTCTATTTTACTATCTGCACAAAATATGGTAAAATTGAACAATATTTAGGACAGTTTACCGGAGGGATCTGCCGTGAAGGACAGGATTTACGTGTGCCATACCTATTATCATGTGTATGTGACCTTTCTGAAAGAATTGAAGCTGAGAGAGCAGCGCAGGGCGCAGGGGCAGGAGGCCGGAGGAGCTTCTCTTGTGTTGTCCAAAATGTCCAATGATTTTGAAAGTCTGAAAGAACGTGTGGAGCGCACGGGACTTTTTGAGGAAGTGATTGAATTTGATGAGAAGAGAGAGGATTATTTTCCGCAGTTGGCAAGATGGAGGAGGGGCGGCGGCAACTTTTTGGGGAATCTGATCTGCCGGATCCGCTTTACCAAAGAGTATGCCAGGCTGGAAGCGCCTTTTGTGCCCGTTGACTTCCGCGCCTACGTGGACGTGTATGTCTATTGCGATTCCGACCCCATAGGCTATTACCTCAATCAATACAAGATTCCTTATCACGCGATAGAGGACGGGTTGAACTGTCTGAAAAATTTTGACGCGGCCCGCTATGACAACAGGGGGCACTTTCCATTAAAGGTATTCCTCTCCCAAAGGCTCAATCTGATCTTTGTGCAGAACGGATATGGGAAATACTGCTTGGATATGGAGGTAAACGACAGTTCTCTGATCCGTTATCCCTGTCCAAAATATATTGATGAGCCGAGGCAGGCTTTGGTGGACAGGCTTACAGAAGAGGACAAGGAGTTGATCCTGCAGGCGTTTATTCGAGATAAGGAGGCGCTACAGAGGCAGATCGAGGAGAGCGGCAAGGTGGGGGATAAGATCTTGATTTTGACGGATCCGCTCTGCACCTTGGATGTGAGAGAGCAGATCTTTCGGGATATCATTGCCAAGTATCAGTCGGAGGGGACGATCTTTATCAAGCCGCATCCGCGGGATGTGCTGGACTATCGGAAGCTTTTCTCCGAGTACCCGCAGTTTGACGCCACTGTACCCATGGAGATATTGAATTTCTTCCCGGGACTCAGGTTCCGCAAAGTGGTGGCGGTGTTCACAGAGCTCAAAGCCATTCAGTTTGCGGACGAGGTGGTGCGTTTGGGCGCCGATTTCATGGACGCTTATGAGGATCCGCTGATCCATCGGCAAAACGAGCAAATATAAAGGAGTTTTCATGTCTCAGATAGTAAAAAAGTTGAATGTCCTGTTGGACAACAGACAAAAACGGACCATGGCAGGGTTGATTGTCCTGATGATAATAGGCGCTTTTTTGCAGACGGCGGGCGTGGGGTTGTTAGTGGAGGTGGTTCAGATCGTCATCGATCCCCAGGCTGTGCAGGAGAGCCGGCTGGTAGGAAGCGTCTATGAGTGGATGGGGACAAAGGATTACCGTACCTTTTCCGTGACGATCATGGCGCTGTTGATTCTGGTCTTTGTGGCGAAGAATCTGTTTTTATATGTTCAACAGAAATTGACTTTTTCCTTTGTCTATACCAATCAATTTCGGACTTCGGAGCGCATGATGCGCAATTATCTGCGCAGAAGTTATGAGTTTTACCTGAATGCGGACACGGCGGTGGTGCAGAGGAGCATCACATCCGATGTGAACAATATGTATGCGCTGATTCTGGCCCTTTTGCAGATGTTGTCGGACGGTGTCGTTTCGCTGTTTATCATCGGCTATTGTCTGCTGACCAACGGCACCATGACCGTGATCCTGGCGGTGGTGCTGGTGGCGGTGATGCTGGTGGTGAAAAAGGTGTTGAAGCCTATCATGTACAAGGCGGGTAAGGACAATCAGGACTATTACAGCGGACTGTTCAAGTGGATCTCACAGACGGTGCAGGGGATCAAGGAAGTGAAGATTGCCTGTAAGGAGCAGTATTTTGTGTCCGAGTACAAAAAGTGCGGCAAGGGTTATGTGGATGCCGTGCAGCGTTACAGTCTCTACAATAATATTCCCAAACTGCTGATCGAGACGGTCTGTGTGGCCACGATGGTGGGATATATGATCTTTCAGGTGGCGTCCGGCGTGTCCACAGAAAATATGTTGAATGTGCTCACCACGCTGGCGGCGGCTGCTTTTATCCTGCTGCCCTGCGTCAACCGCATCAACAATCAGATCAATTCCATCGCCTATTTTGAACCCTTTTTTATGGGGGTCAGCGACAATCTACAGGATGAGATCAGCGGGGACAAGGTGGATCTGTCCTTTGCCACGGACGAGGAGGAGAAGCTGCCTGTTCGGGAAAAGATCGAACTCAAAGATATCACCTATGCATATCCCAACACCGAAAAGCTGATCTTTGACCATGCGGGACTCGTGATTCCGGCGGGAGCTTCCGTTGGTATTGTGGGAACCACCGGCGCAGGCAAAAGTACAGTGGTGGATATCCTGCTGGGACTTTTGGAGGTCAAAAGTGGTACGATCTGCGTGGACGGACAAGATGTGAAGGCACATTACAGAGGGTGGCTGAAAAATATCGGTTACATTCCGCAGATGATATTTATGTTGGATGACACCATACGAAAGAATGTGGCTTTCGGCGTGCCAGAGGAGAAAATTGACGAAAAGAAGCTGTGGAGGGCGCTACAGGAGGCGCAGTTGGATGAATTTGTGAGAAGCTTACCCCAGGGGTTGGACACCGGTATTGGGGAGCGGGGCATCCGTCTGTCCGGCGGACAGAGACAGCGGATCAGCATTGCCAGAGCGTTGTACAATGATCCGGAGGTGCTGATCTTGGACGAGGCCACTTCTGCTCTGGACAATGACACGGAGGCGGCGATCATGGAGTCGATCAACAGACTGCAGGGCAGGAAAACTTTGGTGATCATTGCCCACAGGCTGCAGACGATCGAGAAGTGCGATATCGTGTATCGGGTGGAGGATGGAAAGGCCGTGATAGAGAGAGGCAGGGTGTCAATTTGAAGCTGAGTGTGATCGTGCCGGTGTACAATATGGCGGCGGAGGGAAAATTGAACTTCTGCCTGGATTCTCTGGTGAAACAGACGCTTTCGGACTATGAGATCCTGGCGGTGGACGACGCTTCCACAGACGAGTCGCTTGATATCCTGCGGGAATATGAGAGGACTTATCCGGAAAAGGTCAAAGTGCTCTGCTGCGAGGTGAACAGACGGCAGGGCGGCGCCAAGAATCTGGGACTGCAACATGCGTCGGGGGAATGGGTCGGTTTTGTAGACAGTGACGATTGGGTGGTTTGCGATTGTTATGAGAAGCTTTTGAAAAAGGCTGGGGAGACGGGAGCCGATCTGGTAGGCTGCGATTATAATCTGGTAGAACGACACACTTTCATGGTGGGGCGTGTGGTGCAAAACAATACACAGGAGCAGACGGGGGTCTTGGATGAGGAAAAACACAAGCGTCTTTTGATGCGTCCGGGGAGCATGGTGATCAAGATTTACAGGCGGGATGTGATCAGAGAGAATGGTCTTTCGTTTCCCGAGGGTATCTTCTACGAGGATAATTGTGCCGGTCCGGTGTGGTCCTTATATTTTAAGCATTTTGAGAGAGTGGAGGAGCCTCTGTACTATTATTATCAGCATCAGGTGTCCACGGTTCATCATATCACGGAAGAAAAGTGTAGGGATCGTATGCGGGCGGCGGAGCTTTTGTATGAAGAGTGCGTAAGCAGAGGATTCTTGGAGAAATATCATCGGGAGATTGAATACCGATTTTCGGAATTGTATTATATCAATACCTTATTTTCCTATCTGTCGGGGGTGAAGCGTCCTGAGCTTTCTTTTGTGAGGGAACTGAGAGAGGGCATGATGGCGCGTTTCCCGGCATTTGCGGACAATCCCTATTATCGGGAATGGACAGGTATGGAAGAACAGGAATTGATCGCGCTACAGGGGCGTTCGGATCTTTTGTTTTGGTTGGTATATCATGGCAAAAAAGCGGTTCGCAGTATGCGCAGATAGTGTCTGTATGGCGGAGACGGGAGGCTGTTATGAGAAAGATTGCAATAATCACTGCCAGAGGGGGCAGCAAGCGGATACCCGAAAAAAATATAAAGGAATTTTGCGGCAAACCTATTTTGGCATATTCGATCGAGGCGGCGATAAAGGCCGGTATTTTTGATACGGTGATGGTGTCCACGGACAGTGAGAAAATTGCGGAGGTGGCAAGGCGATATGGAGCAAAGGTTCCTTTTTTTCGCAGCGAAAGGACGTCGGGAGACTTTGCGACCACCAACGATGTGTTGCTGGAGGTGCTGGAGGAGTACGAAAAACGGGGGGAGCATTTTGAACTGGGATGCTGCATTTATCCTACCGCTCCCTTTGTGACCGCAGAAAAGCTTTCGCAGGCGGCAGCGCTTTTAGAGAACAGCAGCGCGGACACGCTGATTCCGGTGACGCCGTTCTCCTACCCGCCGCAGAGAGGCATGGTGGTGAAGGAGGGCAGACTGGAATTTAAGTATCCGCAATATCTGGACAGCCGTTCTCAAGATCTGGAGACGCACTACCATGATGCAGGGCAGTTCTACCTGTTCCGCACGGAAGCTTTTCATAAAAATGGCAGATTGATGGTAGGGAATATTCTGCCGTTTGTGATCTCTGAACTGGAGGTGCAGGATATTGACAATGAGACGGATTGGAAGATTGCGGAAATGAAGTATCGCCTGATGACACAGGAACGAAAAGAGAGGAGAATGGCAGAGCATGAATAGAGAGATCAGGATAGGAGATCGCAAGATCGGCCAAGATGCCCCTGTCTTTATCGTGGCGGAGATGTCGGCAAATCATCGGATGGATTTTGACGTGGCGGTGAAGCTGATGCAGGCGGCAAAAGACGCGGGTGCGGACGCTGTCAAGCTTCAGACCTACACGGCGGATACGTTGACTTTGGACTGTGATGATCCATGTTTTCAGATCACCCAGGGCACGCTGTGGGACGGCACCACCTTGCACAAACTGTATCAGCAGGCGTACACCCCCTGGGAGTGGCACCCCAAACTCAAAAAGCTTGCGGAGGAGATGGGACTCATTTTTTTCTCCTCGCCTTTCGACTTCAGCGCGGTGGATTTCTTGGAAGAAATGAATGTGCCCGCGTATAAGATCGCCTCTTTTGAGATCACGGATATTCCCCTGATCAAGAAGATTGCGGCGCTGGGCAAACCGGTCATATTGGCTACAGGCGTCGCGTATCTGTCGGATATCGACTTAGCCCTGCGAACCTGTAGGGAGGCGGGCAATGAGGATGTGGTTCTGCTGAAATGCTGTTCGGCGTATCCCACCCCCTATGAGAGCATCAATTTGAAGACGATTCCCGCCATGAGGGAAAATTTTGACTGTATTGTGGGATTGTCGGATCATTCCATGGGAGTCGCTGTGGCCGGCGCAGCGGTGGCGCTGGGTGCAAAGGTCGTGGAAAAGCATCTGACGCTCAGGCGCTTGGACGGCGGCCCGGACGCCGCTTTCTCCATGGAGCCGGAAGAGTTTAAGGAGATGGTGGATCATATCCGCATCATAGAGAAAGCGATGGGGAAAGCGACTTATGATCTGCCCGTCGGACGGGAGAGAGAGCTTACCCGTTCCCTGTTTGTGGCAAAAGACATGAAGGCGGGGGAAGTGTTTACACCTGAGAATCTGCGTTCCGTGAGACCGGGATGCGGTCTGCATACCAAGTATTACGAGGAGATCCTGGGAAAAAGAATCTTGAGAGATGCCGCCATGGGCACGCCCATGAGTTGGGGATTGGTCGATTTTGATGAATGATGGGAGAACACAGACGATGTATCTGTTTCGTGCGGACGGCAATGAAAAAGTAGGAATGGGGCATTTGATGCGGTGTCTCACGATCGCGGAGGCTTTGGCGCAAAAATTGGGCGGGCGAGACGAGATCCTTTTTTGCTGCGCGGACGAACAGTCGGCGGAGCCGGTACGGGCGCGTTATTTTACCGCGAGAGTGTTTCACACGGACTATCGGGATCTGATGCAGGAAACCTTTGAGTGGGAGAAAATCAATTCCAAAACAAGCGTTATTTTAATAGACAGTTACTATGCCACAGATCCCTATTTGCTCTCTCTTAAAAAATCGGGCGTTACGATATTGATGGACGACATGCAGGAGCATTGTTTTCCGGTGGACGCCGTGATCAATTACAATATTTTTGCCAGGGAGGAGAGATATCTGGAATTGTATCGCGATAAAAATACCGACTGTTATGTAGGCGGCGATTATGCGCCTGTCCGCCCGCAGTTTACCGCGTTGCCCTATCAGGTGAGACCGCAGATTGCGGATGTGATGATCACCACCGGCGGAGGAGATGTGGACAATATTGCGAGTGCTGTGTTAGAGACACTGATGTCGGAGGAAAAGGAACTGAACATGACAAAGCGGATGCGGTATCATCTGGTGGCAGGGCGGTTCAATCCGCATCTGCGCGAGTTAGAGCAGCTTGCAGAAGGGGACCCTTATATTGTGTTACACAAGGATGTGCAGGATATGGCGGGATTGATGTGTCAGTGCGACTTGGCGGTCACGGCGGGCGGCACGACGGTCTATGAGCTTGCCGCCGTGGGGGTGCCGTTTCTTTGTTTTTCCTATGCCCGCAATCAGGAACCGTTGGTTCATTACATCGGCGAGGAAAAGATTGCAGGATACGCGGGAGATTATCATTTGGACAAAGCGGGCACGCTGCTTGCCCTGCGAAGGCTTTTTCGGGAAATAGGCAGAGATGCAGAGAAAAGAAACGAGTGTTATTTGAAAGAAAAGTCGCTTGTGGACGGTCTGGGAGCGGGACGTATCGCTGAAAAGCTGATTGACCTTTCAAAGCGCGCAGGCTGACAGGAAACAGAAAGGCAGCGTATGAAAAAGCAGAGGATCATTAGAGAAATGATATATGGGATCGCAGCGCTTGTCTGTTTTGGGTTGCTCTTGTGGTTTACTTTGGCGCGAGATGTGGAGTCTCCCACAAGGCGCGATGTTTCGATCGTGGTGTTTGGGGATAGTATTATGGGGGAGTGCAGAGATGAGACTGCGATCACGAGTCAGATGCAGGAGATTCTGGGGCAGTCGGTATACAACTGTGCATTGGGCGGCACTACCTTTAGCAGGATCGATACAGAGAGAATGTTGGGATGTACCAAGGACTGCATGAGCATGGCTGCCATGACGGCATCCGTTTGTTCAGAGGACTTCGCCATACAGAAGGCGGTGAAGATCAGAGAGGCGGCCACGGAATATTTTGAGGAGGCTGTGGAAGGACTGTCGGAAATTGATTTTAACGCTGTGGAAGTGGTTTTTATGCAATTTGGACTCAACGACTATCACGGGATGGCTCGGCTGACCAATGAGCAGCAGCCTTATGATGAGTACTCTTTTGCGGGGGCAATCAGGAAAACGGTTCGGGCGCTGCAGAAGTCTTATCCGAATCTGCGGATCATTCTGGTCACGCCCACATATAGCTGGTATACTGTCAATGGGTTGACTTGTGAGGAGTACAATCTCGGGGGCGGTACGTTGGATCTCTATGTAGATACACAATTACAAGTGGCGGAAGAACTTGGCGTGGAGATCATCGATGTATACCATAATTTTTATCCCCACGACAAGTGGGAGGATTGGGAACTCTACACCAGGGACGGTCTGCACCCCAACGAGGCGGGGCGGGCCTTGCTTGCGCAGACGTTGTCCGACTATCTGTTAGCGCACCCAAAGAGATAGGGTGAAAAAATAGGAGGATTTAGGGATGATGACTCCCATGCAGACGATCACTATGATCAGGCGAAAAATAAAACCGGAATGGAAGACGGCCTTTTTCTCGGCCTTTTTGACGGGACTGGTGACGCATATGCCGATTCTTTTGTCCGATATCCCCAACCATGACGGGTTGAGCAGTATGTATTTTGATCAGAATATGATCACTTCCGGCAGATGGTTTTTGACGGTGGCATGTGGTTTTTCTTCCTATTACACGCTGCCGTGGCTGATCGGCCTGATCGGTTTTTGGTGGCTTTCCTGTGCCGCCGTGGTGTTGACGGAGTTTTTGGAGTTGCAGGATCGGGTGGTGATCGCGCTGGTGAGCGGTCTGCTTGTGACATTTCCGGCGCTGACTTCCACTTTCGCCTATGTGTACACGTTGGATGGCTATATGATGGCGCTGTTTTTGTCGGTGCTGTCGGTGTTGTTGGTCCAAAAAGGGCGTTATGGCTTTTTGGCGGGGGCTGTGTGTCTGGCGTTTAGTATGGGGATTTATCAGGCTTATCTGCCGTTTGCCGTGATCCTCTGTCTATATGCGATCGTGATGTTGGCTCTGGAGTCGGGGACGGTCGGCGGCAAGATCAAAAAAGGAGTGAAGTATCTGTACATGGGAGCGATCGGGGCGGCGCTTTATTACGTGATCCTACAGATTTTGCTGCGGGTGCAGGGCAAGGCGCTGGCCGATTATCAAGGGATCAGCGGCATGGAAGGGAACGGCGCGTCTGTGGGAATTAAGGATATGCTGTCTCATATGTACCGTGATTTTTTCTCTTTTACGTGCAAGGGAAATGTGCTGTTTCACAATCTTTTTTCCCTGACGGCGCTGCTTGTGTTGGCGGTTTTGACGGCTGCCACGCTGTTTGTGCTGTTTGTGCAGAAAAAGTGGTGGAAAAATCCATATTTTTTCATTATAATAGGCTTATTGGCGTTGGGATGTCCGGTGGCGTCCAATTTGATCCTGGCGATTTCGCCGAATGTGACCTATCATTTGCTGATGCGCTATCAGTGGATCTTGTATCCGATTTTGATGTTGGCTTTTGTCAGTCGATATGGCGGCTGGGAGCGGAAAAAAGGAGCGGGAGGCCTGTCCGTGTGGGCCGTATGCCTGGCCGCGTTTGTGATGGTGTTCTGCTATCTGGTGACGGACAATATCGCTTATTCCAATCTGCAGAAGCGATACGAAAAGACTTACGCTTACTGTGTGCGGCTTCTCGATCGGATTGAAGGCGCCAAAGGGTATTATCAGGGGATCCCCATTGCCATTGTGGGGGTGGTGGGCGACGATCAGTTCCCCCTGACGGATATCACAACGGATGTGACATCGGGGATGGTGGGGATTGGCGGCGATCAACTGTTGTACACCGGCTCCAATTATCAGGAGTTTATGAAACATTATCTGGGGGCGACGTTAAATTTTCTGAGTCCGGAGGAGACGAGGGATATTTATTTTATGGAGGAATATATCGCCATGGAGAGCTTTCCGGGAGAGACCTCCGTGCAGGTGATAGATGGGATCTTGTGTGTGAAGACGGAGAACACGGGACGCGATTAGGAGGAGAGAGCATGGCTCTGTTATCGGTGGTATTGCCGGCGTACAATGAAGAACAGAATATCGCCAACACGGCAGACGTCCTGGCAGAACTTCTGGAGAGCCATGGGATCGACTATGAGCTTTTGTTTATCAGCGACGGGTCGAGCGACGCTACCTTCGCGGAGATACAGAGGGCGGCGGGGCGGAATCCGCGCGTGAAGGGGATAGAGTTTTCGCGCAACTTTGGCAAGGAGGCCGGTATTTTTGCGGGACTTGAGATTGCCGCGGGGGATGCCGTGGTGGTGATGGACTGTGATCTACAGCATCCGCCGGAGACGATTCCTCAGATGTGGAAGTTGTGGCAGGAGGGCGCTGAGATTGTGGAGGGCGTAAAGTCCGACAGGGGCAGAGAAGGGATCCTGTATAAGCTCTCAGCGGGATTGTTTTATAAGATTATGAGCAGGCTGATCAGAATAGATATGTGTTCCTCCTCCGACTTTAAGCTTCTGGACCGCAAAGTGGTGAAGGTGCTCTTAGCGCTGCCGGAGCGCAATACCTTTTTCAGGGCGTTGACTTTTTGGGCTGGTTTTCGCACCGAGAAGGTGGAATACCAAGTGCAGGAGAGGCAGTTTGGCAAGAGCAAATGGTCTTTTTTCAGTCTGATGCGATATGCGGTCAACAATGCTACGTCTTTCAGTACGCTGCCCTTGCAGCTTGTGACGGTGATGGGAATGATATCCATACTGTTCAGCGCCATTTTGGCCGTACAAACCATGGCCCGCTACCTGACGGGGACGGCGGTGGAAGGTTTTACCACTGTGATTTTGCTGATCTTGCTCATCGGCGGTTTTTTGATGTTGAGTCTGGGCATTATCGGACATTATCTTGCCAGGATCTATGAGGAAGTGAAGGGACGTCCCCGATACATTGTCAGTCAAACGACAGAGAATGTGCCGGACGCGGTGAAGGGCGTCTGGAAAAGATAAAGAAAACCAATCATATGGTACAGTGGAGGAAATGAGAATGATCAATTTTAATGAGCCGCCCTATGTGGAGACCGCAATGGGATATATTCAGGAATGTGTGCGGAGTAAGAAGATATGCGGCGACGGGGAATATACCAAAAAGTGCAGCGAGTGGATCGAGCAGAAAACGGGGACTGCCAAATGCCTTCTGACGACTTCCTGCACGCATGCCACGGAGTTGGCGGCGCTGCTGTCTGAGATTAAGGCGGGAGATGAAGTCATTATGCCGGCCTATACGTTTGTGTCCACGGCGGACGCCTTTGTGCTGCGAGGAGCGACGCCGGTGTTTGTGGACATTCGTCCCGATACCATGAATATTGATGAAAAGCGGATCGAGGACGCCATTACCGAGAGGACGAGAGCGATCGTGCCGGTGCACTATGCGGGGGTGTCCTGTGAAATGGATGTCATTATGGATCTGGCAAAGAAATATCATCTGGCTGTGATCGAGGATGCCGCACAGGGAATCCTTTCTTTCTACAAGGGACAGGCATTGGGAACGATCGGGGACTTTGGCTGTTTTAGTTTCCACGAGACCAAGAATTTCAGCATGGGCGAGGGCGGCGCGCTGTTGATTCAAGATGAGAAGGATATCGAGGAGGCGGAGGTCATCCGCGAAAAGGGCACGAACCGCAGCAAGTTTTACCGAGGGGAGATCGACAAATACACTTGGGTGAACCACGGCTCCTCTTATCTGCCCAGCGACATGAATGCGGCATATCTCTATGCCCAACTGGAGAAGGCGGACGAGATCAACGGAGCGCGTATGCAGTGCTGGAACCGATATTATGAGAATCTATTGCCCTTGGCTGAGGCCGGCAAGATCGATCTGCCCGTGGTGCCCAAAGGGTGCGTGCACAACGCGCACATGTTTTATATCAAGGTCAGAGATATCGAGGAGCGAACAGCGCTGATTCACTTTTTGAAGGAAGAGAGAGGCGTTTATGCCGTGTTCCATTATATTCCGCTCCACACCGCTCCCGCGGGTCAGAAATTCGGGCGTTTTCATGGGGAAGACCGCTACACTACAAGGGAGAGCGAGCGCCTGACGCGTCTTCCCATGTACTATGGCCTCACTTTGGAGAATGTGGACTATATCTGCCGTATGGTAAAGGAATTTTATGAAAAGTAATGCTGATGGGAGTATGAATATGCGGAAGGCAGGAAGCGTGATTTCTGCTGTGGCCGGCAGAGTTTGCCTGATCGGATTTGGCATCCAGATAGTCTTGGGACTACTCTGGATGTTCTGCAATTTCACCGGCTATCAGGAATTTGGGGACAAATATATGGGAATCTTGTATCCGGTTCTGGTGCTGATTGCAAGGGCGGCGGGGAGCTTACTTCCCATTCCCTATTATTGTATCCTTTATCTGCTGCAACTGGCGGTGGCGCTGTATGCGGCGCATGTCTTTTTGCAGACGATCTGGGCTTCCTCACGCCTGTGGAATCTGTGGGGGAGTCTGGCGATGCTCACCCTGCCCATGGCGATGCAATGTCATCTGGCGGTTTTGCCGGAGTCGCTTATCAGCTCGTTTTTGTTGTTAGAATTGGCCTGGCTGTGGCGGAGTATGGAGCAAGGCTCTATCCCGCAGGGCAGGCATTTGATCAAGGCGGCGGCCTTTTGGCTGGCAGCAGGTCTTTTGAAGCCGGATGATCTGTATCTGGGAGCGATTCCGATGATTCTTGTGTGGGTGTATGGCATGGTTCGCAGCAAGGGCAGGGAGTGGAGACGGACGGGGTGTCATCTGTTGCTTATTGTCTGCTGCGCGGGGTTCCTTGTGGGAGTGAACGCGCTGACGCAGGAGGCGGAAAGCCTGGGACGGGTTCATAGAAGCGTGGAGGCGTCTCTGTTTAGTCGGTTTTCCTGGTCTACCTTGAACGATACCTATCAGATGTGGTCGGAGGAAATGCGCGTCGGCGTGAACAGTGATATGATCTGGGAGGCTTCTCTGTATTCGGACAATCTGATGCCGGTGGTGGGAAGCGCCATGGAACAGTATCATGGAGAGGAGCGCGCGAAAGAGCTGTTTTTGGAGGCGGCTCGAATCTCTTATGAGAGCTATGGGGCGAGGATCCGCCATGAGATTCTATGGGATTTGTTTGGATATGGTTTGGCGCCGGCGGCCTCTGAAATGCTGTTACAGGGGCGGGGTTATCATTCGTATTGTATGCGCAACTATGACGTTATGCGGAGCGGTTTTCCCATTCTGACCAAATACTATTATCATTATGCCTGTTGGTGGTTTGTGGCGGGATGGCTCCTGGCCGGTCTCTTACAGTGCATGAGATGGTGTAAATGCTTTTTGGAACAAAAGAAGGAGAGGAAGTTAATAGGGATTCCGTGGAAAAAGATCTGCTGGTGGTCGGTGGTGGCTGTCTTTAGTCTGGGCATGATGATTTGGTATGCCATGCAGGGGGGCGGCATTTACGACTACAAAAATACGGTGGCGGTCAGTTGTGTGTGGATGGCGTGGATGGTAGAGAAATGCAGGGAGATATGAGAAAAAAAGCATCGGTTCAAAAAGCGATAGTTGGTCTGCTTGCCAGGTGCGGCCTGGAATTATTTGCGCTGCTTTTGTGTGCGACAGTGTTGTGCATCGGGATCAGTCAAAAAGAAGGCTACCATATGGATGAACTTTTGAGTTTTGAGCTGGCCAATGCGAAATTCAATCCTTGGATCGTGCCGACCCAGCCGGAAGGACGTCTGGCGAAGTTTGTCCGCAATGAGATCGACGGAGACTCGATCGGGGAGACGCTTGCCAATTTGGGCGGCGTAGTGGCAGATGTGCTGGAGAATGGGAGAGAGAGCAGATTGCTCACCTACACTGCGGATGTCTATGCGGAGCCGGTCTGGATCGATAAGGATACTTTTCGGGATTATATCACAGTGGGAGACGGGGATGCGTTTCAGTATCTCTCCGTGTATTTTAATGTGAAGGACGATAATCATCCGCCCCTTCATTTCATGTTGCTGCACACCATGTCCTCCATCTTCAGGGGGAGCGCGGAGCCTTTTGTGGGATGTGTGATCAATCTGGCGGCTGTGCTGGGCGTCATGCTCTTGCTGATGTATGTGGGGCGGCAGCTCGGCGGCGCCCTGTTGCAGGGAGGGAGCGTGCCTGCGGGGCAGGGAGGAAGAATCGTGGGGGTTCTTGCGGCACTCGTCTATGGTTTGTCCGCAGGCGCGATGGCTACGGTACTGCTGATCCGCATGTATGCGCTGCTCACGTTCTTCTGTGTGGCGCTTTTTGCGCTGCATGTGAAAAAGTGGCGGAAAAAGGAATGGGAATCGGGTAATCGGCTGCTGATCGCTGTGACGGTGTTGGGATTCTGGACGCAGTATTTCTTTTTGTTCTATTGTCTGGCGCTGGCGGCGGTGACGGCTGCGCTGCTTGTGGCGGAGAAAAAGTATAAAGCGCTGTTTGGATATGTGAGATCCATGGCGCTGGCGGCTGCGATCGGTTTGGTTGGTTTCCCTTTTGCCATATCAGATGTATTTTCCAGCGGCAGGGGTGTGGAGGCATTGCAAAATCTTTCGGAAGGGTTGTCGGGGTATGGCGTCAGACTGACGGCATTTTTGCAAATCTTGGCGGAGCGCACCGCGGGCAAGACAGGATTAGTTGTCTTGGCTCTGGTTTTGGCGGCCTATTTGATTGGCCGAAGGTATCGTAAATATCATGGACAAAAGGCGCTTTTGTGTATGCTTTTTCTGCCGCCTGTGGTATATTTTTTTCTGGCGGGCAGGATGTCGCCCTATCTGGTGGATCGATATATCATGCCGATATTCCCTTTTGTGGCGATCGCCGCGGCTTTGGCTGTATGCGGACTGACGGATCTTTTGGGAGGGAGGAAAGCTGGATACGGGGCGGTATGCGCCGTATTGTTATTGTGGCAGGTACATTCTCTGTGGCCATATTCCGGGGATTATCTTTATATCGGCTATGAGGCACAGCGCGGTCTGGCCAGAGAGTATGCAAATTATCCGTGTATCTGTGTGTATGACGGAGTGGGGTATTATGAGAATCTGCTGGAATTTGCGGAATATGACAGGACGCTTCTGGTCACACAGGCGGAGCTTGCGCAGCGCGAGGATCAGGACAGTGTGCGCGGACTTAAGAACGTGGTGGTACTTATCAAGCAGGGAGTGGATCTTGCGCTTACGATGGATACGCTGCAGGATATTTATGGACTGTCTTTGGGAGAGTGGTTGTCTGTAAACCGTGTTCACGGTGACAGGATTGGATTGTTTACGGGGAAATGAGCGGCAGATGCAAAAGGAGATAGCAAAATGATGGTGGGAATGTATATCCTGCGGTTGATCATATGGTTAGTGGCGGTGCCTGTGTGCGTGGGAACCTTGTTTTTTTCTGCAGATAAAAAGTCAAATAGGCTGGTTTTTGCCTGGGTCAGCGGGCAGATGCTTCTGTGGGCGCTGTTCCAGTTTGTGTGTGTGCCTGTGATTGTCAAAGAAGGCGATTATGTCCGTATGCAGCGGTTATATCTGATCCTTGTGGTGGCCCTGCTTGTGGCGGTTGTGGTACGTTGGGTGATGTTTGGCTTTAAGAGCCACATCCGCCTGCATCTGGTGAAAAACCGCGATGGTGAGCAGAAAACTTCCACACGCATTCTTTGGGGAATTTTTGGAGCGCTTTTATTGCTGCAGTTGGTATTGGCTCTGCGGCTGACCTACGCGGACGGCGACGATGCTTTTTTTGTGGCGATCTCAACGATCACGGAAAACTCAGAAGTGATGTATAACAAAAATCCCTATACGGGAGAGTCTATGGAGTTGGATATCAGGCATGGTATGGCGCCTTTTCCCATCTGGATCACATTTTTGGCGAGAATGTCAGATGTGCGGGCGGTCAGTGTGGCGCATGTGGCGGCGCCGCTTTCGTTGATCGCGATGGCGTATGCCGTGTTTTATCTGATCGGGAGCCGGCTGTGCGGAAACAAAAAAGAGAAAATCCCGCTTTTTATGATATTCACTTCTATTTTGGTGTTGTTCGGCGATTATTCCTACTATACGGTGGAAAACTTTATGCTGGCCAGAAGCAGGCAGGGTAAGGCGGCTTTGGGTAGCATCATAGTTCCCATGCTGTTTTTCCTGCTTCTCTTGCTGTTGGATTATTTGCAGAATCACAAAAAGATTCCCTGGATGTATTGGGTGCTTTTGGGTTCTACCATGACGGCGGGAGCTTTGGCCAGCACGATGGGGGCGATGCTGTGCTGTATGTTGGTGGGGATCACGGCTCTGTGCGGCGCGGTATGCTACCGCAGGTGGAAGTTTTTGTTTGCCGCGGCGGCGTGTTGTGTTCCCTGCGCGATATATGTGTTACTGTATTTGTTGGCGGATTGAGGGACGCTAGGGAGAAGGTTTGCGGTCAAGGAGGTTAGAGATATGCGGGAAGTGATAACCTTGTTTCGAGAATATATGGGCACGGGGCTGGTCGTCATATGGTTTGGCCTGTCCCTGCTGTATCTGTTTTTGCGGGAAAAAAGGAAAATGGTTCGGATCCTTTTTGTGTATGTGCCGGTCATTCTCCTGCTGATCTTTTTTAACCCGCTCTTTGCGAAGCTTGTGTATCGGTTTGCGGATGCGGAGGTTTATTATCGTATTCTCTGGCTGCTTCCCATAACACCTGTAATCGCATACGTTGTGATCGATCTGTTTGGACAACTGGCCGGAAAAGGCAGGTGGGTCTTTGCGGGAGCCGCGGCGGTGCTTTTGATGATATCCGGCAGCTTGATCTATCAAAATCCCTTTTTTCACAAGGCGGAAAACTGGTATCATATACCGCAAAACGTAGTGGATATCTGCGATATCATCAAGGTGGAGGGCCGAGAAGTCATGGCGGTGTTCCCGATAGAGTTGCTGCAGTATGTCAGGCAATATGACGGTACGGTATGTATGCCTTACGGCAGAGAAGTGACAGTAGATCGCTGGAACAAGTGGGGATTTCTGTGCGATGCCATGGAGGCGGAGGAGACGGACGCCGCCCAGTTGGCGGATCTGGCGAGAGGCCAAGGCTGCCATTATATCATACTGGCACAAGATAAGAACATAGTGGGAACGCTGGCAGAGTATGATTATGTGGTGTTTGGACAGGTGGACGGGTATGTGATCTATAAAGACGCAAGAGTGGATTTGATGCTGCCGCTGCAACAGGCGGCGGATCAGTCCCAATGATAATAGTTTAACGCATTCACAAAGCGGTCGGCTACCAGATTGCGTCCGGCCACATTCAGGTGAAGATGATCGGTCAGATATTCGTCCGCGTTGTCCTCCGTGACGCTTCCATACAGATTGTCCACATAGGTGACGCCACATTCAAAAGCGGAAGCGCACTCCAGAATAGAATAAGTGGACAGAACATCCTGACCATAGGTGTACATGTCGCTGCTGACATATTCCCCGTCTTCAGTCACCGCATAGGCATAGGTAGGCGAAAGGACGATAACGCGGATCTGAGGATAAAAACTTTGAAACAGTTTAATACCGGCTTCCAAGTTGCCGGTAAAACAACTGAGATCATCGGAATTTTCGTCGTTGGACATAGAACGTCCCATAAAGTAGTCTGTGGCATCGTACATGATTGCGATAACATCCACTTCGTCCATGTCAATGGTGCTGAGAATACGACATACTTCTTCTGCCTCAGGAGGAACCTGATCGCCCAGCGCTTCTGCGGCGGAAGTGAAATTTGCCTCATTGGAACCAAGCGTCGCATACATAGCCAACCAATAAAAAGTGTAGGTGTCCATCGGATAGTTGTCGAGATCATATAGTTCTTCAGCAGCAAGAGAGCTTCCGGAGATGGAACAGTTGTAGACAGTGGCGCCGGTCTTTTCGGCGATCAGATTGGCAAGATTGTCCTTGGAGCCGCGATCGTCCGAAAAGGGAGAATTGCCAAATACAAGGATGGTGTCGGCATCGCTGGTGTCGATGATCTCTCCGTCTTCCGACATGACGGGAAAAAATACATCGAGTATTTCTCTGCCGTCATTGCCTTCCATTTCAGCGACTTCATCCTGATGGATGAAATGTATAGCATTTCGAATTTTCGTCACGATGCATACGATGAGGATGATAAACATTGCTAAAAGTAAGGTATGCGGATTAATAAAACGAAAGATCAAGCGAGTATTTTCTTTTTTCATATTGATACCTCATATCTGCTGCGCAGATCCCAAATCGACGGTTAAGGGACTATTGAACCTATTCTACTATTATCTGTTCCGAAAATCCACTTTTTTATTATGAAAAATATTTAAGAAATTATGAAGAATGTAGGAAATACTTGAAGATTAGCCACTTCAATGTTATAATGTTGCAGAATTATTAAGCGGTGATGATAAAAGGAGTATCAAATGAGACAATTATTCGGACGTGGCAGAAAAACATCGGAACAATGGGAAGATTATGAAGAGTTGGATGCTGAAGAATTTGAAGATATAGAAGAGTCAGAAGAGTCCGAAGAGTATGCGGAGGAGCCGGAATACGAGGAGTCCGGCATCGTATTCGAGGGAGAGTCGGAATACGAGGAGGACATCGTGTACGAGGAAGAGCCGGAATACGATGAGGAAGGCGTCGTATTCGAGGGAGAGCCGGAATACGAGGAGTCCGGCATCGTGTACGAGGAAGAGCCGGAATACGATGAGGAAGACATCGTATACGAAGACGGCGAGTACCTTGAGGAAGAATATGTCGAGGAGTCCGAAGGGTATGAGAGAGAGCCGGAATATAATGAGGAAAGTATCGTATACGAAGACGGCGAGTATCTTGAGGAAAAATATGTCGAGGAGTCCGAGGAGGTGTACGAAGGAGAGCCGGAATATGCGGAGGAAGGTATTGCAGACGAGGAGTCCGGCGAGTACCTTGAGGAAGAATATGCCGAGGAGTCCGAGGAATATGAGGAAGAGTCTTACTACACAGAGGAAGCGTATCCCGAGGAGAAGAAAAATGTGTTTGCGTCGATCTGGCAGAAATTCCTTGACATGGGGCCGATGGATCGCGTGATCACCTGTACGGGTGTGGCGGTGCTGGTACTTGCCCTTGTGACGGGGAGCGTGTATGCATCCGCATCTGTGATTGACAGGCGGATGGATGAGTTTATCAGCGTTGGCAGTCAGTTGGATGGGATTACTCTGATCGGAGAGCAGGGCCTTTTGGCTATGGCGGACGCGCAGATGGCGAGACTGGCGGCAGCCAACGTGGTCATAGAGAACGAGGAAGCGCAGCAGCGTCCAGAATACAATGAGGCAGCGTACAATAAGCAGGTTACGGTATCCCTTAATATGGTATCTGTATTGAAGGATCTGAAGATTAAGTTTACCAATACAGATGGTGGCAGATTGATTGCAAATGTGCCTTTCTCAGTGACGGTGACTGATCCGAATGGCAAGACATACACTTGGACGGATGATGACATGGACGGCATCATCTATCAGAAAGATCTTACGCCCGGCACTTACAAAGTGGCATTGAATACGCTGACAGATGAAAAATACGCCAGTTACATCCTTCCCACCAGCGCGAAGTCTGTGGAAGTAAAGAAGGAGATCGCTTATCAGAAGGTGGATGTCGCAAACGAGGTCAAAAAAGAGTCTGAGATCAACGCAGCGGTGGAGGATACCAAGAAGAATGAGACGGTGGTGGAATCCGCTTTGACTGACACGGTGGAATTTGTGGAGTCCAACAAAGGAACTGTGCTTTACACAGAGGTGGCGAAGAGTTCTGTACCCGATCCGATGACGCTTGCCAGAGGTGGCAGTTTTGTGCGCATAGCAGAGTCAAACGGTTCGGTTGCCGGCGAAGAGCAGAGCGAAACACAGGAACCGACTACATCGACGGATCCTAGCACATCGACAGACCCTAGTACGCCGACGGATCCTAGCACATCGACGGACCCTAGTACGCCGACGGATCCTAGCACATCGACGGATCCTAGCACATCGACGGACCCTAGTACGCCGACGGATCCTAGCACATCGACGGATCCTAGTACGCCGACGGATCCTAGCACACCGGCGGACCCTAGTACACCGACGAACCCCTCTACACCGGCGGAGCCTAGTACGCCTACGAATCCTACTACGCCTACAACCCCTACAACCCCGACCGTTCCGAAGGAGATTGCACCGATCACCTTGGATAAGACTTCTCTGACTGTCTATATGACAGAGGCAGGTGCACTTACGGCAAAGATTGAAGGCAACACCAATGTGGCCATCAGCGCGGTGTCTTCCGACACCGGAGTGGCAACGGTATCCGTCAGCGGAATGAATGTCACTGTTACCGGTGTGGCGGCAGGGAGTGCAACCATTACTGTCAGCTATGAGCAGAACGACATGAAGAAAGAGGCGACCTGTGCGGTTGTGGTCAAGAATCATCCAAAGTATGACAAGACCAACCGGTTAAAAGATTCCGCGGGGAATCCGCTCTTTGTGCAGGAGGGAGACAGCTACCGAGAAGCTTACTACGCAGATTATTATACGAGCGACAAATTTTTCAAGGCAGAAGGCACGAGATATACCGGCTGGCAGACCATTGACAATAAAGTATATTATTTTACGGCCTCCGGAGACAAGGTGACCGGGGAACAGGTGATCCAGGGCGCGAGGTACAATTTTGCGAGCGACGGCTCTCTGGTGACGGGTTCCGGCACGATGGGCATCGACGTCTCCAAATGGAATGGCACCATCGACTGGAATGCGGTCAAAAATTCAGGAGTATCCTATGTGATCATTCGCTGTGGGTACAGAGGTTCTTCCCAGGGAGCGCTGATAGAGGATCCCAAGTTTGTCACCAACATTAAGGGCGCTATGGCGGCGGATTTAAAAGTTGGAGTTTATTTCTTCACCCAGGCAGTCAATGAAGTGGAGGCAGTGGAAGAGGCTTCCATGGTTTTGGGACAGATCGCCGGCTATCGGATCTCTTACCCTGTATTTCTCGATGTGGAGAGCAGTGGCGGACGGGGCGACAAAATTGACAGCGCTACCAGAACGGCTGTCTGCAAGACTTTCTGTGAGACCATCCGCAATGGCGGATATACGGCCGGCATATATGCGAACAAGACCTGGCTGACCAGCAAAATGGATGCCAGCGCGCTGGGAGCGTACAAGATTTGGCTGGCTCAATATGCAGATACCCCCACCTATACGGGAAGATACGATCTGTGGCAGTATCGGTCTACCGGCAGAGTCAGCGGCATAAGTGGCAACGTGGATATGAATATCAGTTATCTTGGGTATTGAACTGTTACATTGAAAAGATTTTAGTAGCCAGAATCACAATATCTGTGTTATACTGAATAAGATATGACAGACGGGAGAGGTATTATGCGTACTTACTTGGTGACAGGGGGAGCCGGTTTTATTGGTTCCAACTATATTCATTATATGTTTGGCAAATACGGTGACGAGATCCGCATTATCAATGTGGATGCTTTGACCTACGCGGGGAATCTGGAGAATCTCAAGGATGTGGAGAACCGCGGTAATTATACCTTTATCAAGGCGGATATCTGTGACAAGGAGGCCATCGAGAAGATCTTTGTTGAGAACGACATTGACAGAGTCGTGCATTTCGCGGCGGAGAGCCATGTGGACAGAAGTATTGTCAATCCGGAGGTCTTTGTAAAGACCAATGTGCTCGGGACGGCGGTGATGCTCAACTGCGCCAAGGCTGCCTGGGAGCTGCCTGACGGCAGTTTCAAGGAAGGGAAAAAGTTTCTGCACGTCTCCACGGACGAGGTTTACGGATCTCTGCCGGAGGACGACAATGCCTTTTTCTATGAGACGACGCCCTATGATCCGCACAGTCCTTATTCTGCCAGCAAAGCCAGCTCGGACATGCTTGTGAAGGCCTATATGGACACTTATCGTTTCCCAGCCAATATCACGAATTGCTCCAATAATTACGGGCCGTATCAGTTTCCAGAGAAGGTGATTCCGCTGTTTATCAACAATGCGCTGCATGGGATCAAGCTTCCCGTGTACGGCGACGGCAAGAATGTCAGGGATTGGCTGTACGTGGAGGATCACGCCAAGGCGATTGATATGGTGCAGGAACAGGGAAGGCTGTTTGAGACTTACAATATCGGTGGACACAACGAAAAGCAGAATATCGAGATCATTCATATCATCTTAGAGACTCTGCAGGAGATGCTGCCGGAGGGGGATCCCAGAAAAGCATTTGTGACCAAAGATCTGATCAGCTATGTAGAGGATCGCAAGGGACACGACCGCAGATATGCGATCGCGCCGGACAAGATCAAGGCGGAGATTGGCTGGTATCCGGAGACCATGTTCAAGGACGGTATTCGTAAGACCATCGCCTGGTACTTCGAGCACGAGGAGTGGATGGAGCATGCCACCAGCGGCGACTATCAAAAATATTATACAGAGATGTATGAGAATAGATAAAATACATGCAAGGGCAGAGACAGGGCTGTCGCATTATGGCATAATGCGGCGGCCCCATTTGTCAGATTAAAGGAGAGAGTGTATATGGACGCAAAGCTGCGACGTCTGACAGTAATGGGTTCTATCGTGGCGGTAACGCTGGTCGCTTTGCTGGTGTGTTACGTCAACCGTGAGAAGATGGCGGAAGATGACGGCAGAACGCAAGAGCAGGAAGTGCAGACAGAAAGCGTTGAGGAAAGTTTGCAGCCGCAGAGACAAAACGGTCAGATCGGGGATGATCTGTCCGCGTTTCTGCAGGATGAGAGTTTTTTTGACAAAGAAGTCAATCCCGTTTTGGAGGCAGCCAAGGATCAGCATAACCGTCTTTCCATGATCATAACTTCCGTGGAAAAGGATCTGCGTATTCAGATTGTGGACACGAAGGGCGAACCGGTGGAGGGCGAAAGCTTCTTTGTAAAACTGGAAGACTTGGGAGAGTATAAGGATCTGGATCAGGATGGCATCATATATATAGCCGATCTGGACGCGGGGGAGTATTTTGCGTCCCTGATGCCGATTGCTGGTTATCGTGTGCCTACGGATGCCACCAGGGTGAGAGTGAAGGACAAGGTGGAGTATTTGGCAATAGATGACATTTCTCTGCTGATCAAAACGGAAGATGAGGTGGATGCTGAGGCGGAGGATACCAGTGTGCAAGAGGCGCGCTCCGACGCGGACCGGACGGAGATCAAAGGACTGCAGAGCGTCACTGGCAAAGCGACGCTAGGGATAGATGTGTCCAAGTGGAATGGAGATATCGATTGGGACAAGGTGAAAAACGCGGGTGTGGAATTTGCCATTATCCGTGCAGGCTACCGCGGTTCTGTGACGGGCAGTCTGGTGGAAGATCCCTATTTTCTTGTCAACATACGAGGGGCCAAAAATTCTGGAGTTGCCGTGGGCGTCTACTTTTTCACCCAGGCCACCAATGAGGTGGAGGCTGTGGAGGAGGCTTCCGTGGTGTTGGCGCTGGTGCGGGAACACGAATTGAATTATCCCATTTTTATCGATACGGAAGGCGCGGGCGGTAATGGCCGCGCGGATGGTCTGGATCCGGAGACCAGAACTTTGGTCTGCGAGGCTTTCTGTCGCACGATCGAAAATGCGGGATACACGGCCGGTATCTACGCTAGTCGTAACTGGTACAATAACAATCTGGATATGAGCAGGCTGGACAGATACTTTATATGGCTGGCAGAGTATAGAGATGTCCCGCTGTATCAGGGCTATTATAGGATGTGGCAGTATACCTCCAAGGGTAAGATCAACGGTATCAGTGGAAATGTGGATCTGAATATCCGCTATGAATAGTGGGGAAGGCAACAGGACAGTATGAGAAAAGACAAAAAAATCGGAATCGCAATTTTTATATCAGTGGCGGTCGTGATGGCGGCAATCATTATTCTGCATGACAATCCCGGTGCGGAGCCGGATGAGGAATTGCTCAAGAAGATCCTCTCCTGTGTAGTGATCACGCTCGCCTGTGTGATATTTGTGAAATTGTATGACAAGATTACTGTTCTTCCGATGGAACTGTACCAAAATAGACATCTGATCTGGAAGCTGGCCAAAAACGATTTTAAAAAGCGTTATGCGGGCTCTTATATGGGAGCTGTGTGGGCACTGGCGCAGCCGGTGGTGACAGTAGCCATGTATTATATTGTGTTTGACAGGATATTTGGAAGTTCTGGTCCCACCGTCAGGGGCGACACGGAGGTTCCGTTTGTGCTGTTTTTGACGGCGGGACTGGTGCCCTGGTTTTATTTTAACGAGGCGCTCAACGGGGGGACCAACGCTCTTTTAGAGTACAATTATCTGGTAAAAAAGGTGGTATTCAAGATCAGCATCCTGCCGATCATCAAGATCGTGGCCGCCACCTTTATCCATTTATTTTTTGTGTGCGTGCTGTTGATCGTGGCCGCAGTGTACGGTTATTATCCCAATATTTATATGCTGCAGTTGATTTATTACAGCGTATGCCTGTTTATCTTTGTGTTGGCGCTCAGTTATACGACCTGCGCAGTAGTGGTGTTCTTTCGGGATCTGTCGCAGATCATCAATATCGTTCTGCAGATTGGAATGTGGGCGACCCCTATTTTGTGGGATATCAATTCTTTGGAGGGCAGCTGGATCGTGACCTTGTTGAAATTGAATCCCATGGTGTATATCGTGAACGGGTATCGGAGCGCGATCTATGAGCAGGAATGGTTTTTTGGAGACTTTTTCTCTACTATGTACTTTTGGATTGCAACAGTGGTGCTGTTTGGTTTGGGCGCGCTGGTCTTTAAGCGTCTGAAGGTTCATTTTGCGGATGTGTTATGACGGGAGGAAGGGAAGTTATGAAAACCGATAACAATAGATGGAACAAGATTTTGTTCTGGAAACCCTCTGTGGGTCTGATCGCTCTTGGTATGGCGGCTGCAATGTTGCTGGCGCTGATACCTTTGCTGCGTCTGGCGATGTATGCAGTGCCATGGTATGACGACTGGAATTATGGAAAATTTGCCAGAGCGGGCATGGAGATGGCACCCGGTATAGTCGGAGCGCTGAAAGGCACTTTGGAAGGAATACGAGTGGAATGGTATGCCTGGCAGGGAACGTTTTCTTCCATCTTTTTTATGATGATGATGCCTGCGATCTGGGGAGAACAATACTATTTTTTGGGGCCGGTATTTTTGATTCTCATTCTGACCGTGTCGGTGTTTGTGTTGACCAGTGTGTTGACCAGGGATGTCTTTGGCCTGGATCGGTATTCCAGACTGGCGATACAGGGGATCGTAACGATCATGGTGGTGGAGTTGATTTATACCGCACAGGCAGGATTTTACTGGTATAATGGCGGCGTACATTATGTGGGAATGCATTCCTTTTTTATGCTCTTTGTGGCGGCGCTGTGCCGTTTGTATCATACGGAGTTAAAAAGCGTGAAAGGGATCTTACTTTTACTGGCCAGTCTGGCGGGGGCGCTCTTGACCGCGGGCAGCAATTTTGTCACGGCCCTTCAGGGATTGGTCGTGCTCTTTGGTCTGACAGTGGCGGTATTGTGGACGCGCAGGGGGAGAGGCATTCGGTATTTGCCGGCGTTAGCGGTGTACGCGGTATCTTTTTATATGAATGTAAGTGCGCCCGGCAATCAGGTGAGAGCACGCTCCTATGAGGGATGGGGGTATTCTCCGTTTTGGGCGGTGCTGCGCTCTTTTTTGGAAGCTTTTCGGCACTTGTGGGAGTTTACGGGGTGGATGACACTGGCGTTTCTGCTCCTGCTATTTCCGATCATATGGCAGGCCGTTGGCAAAAGCAAGTTTTCGTTTCGATTTCCGCTTCTTGTGTTGGTCGGAGCTTTTTGCCTGTATGCGACAGGGTTTACACCAAGCCTTTATTCGCTGGGGCATGCGGGACTCAGCAGATCGCTCAACGCAGTTAAGATCACTTACCAGATTTTGTTGATCCTGAATGAAATATATTGGATCGGATGGGCGCGGCGCATGTTAGAGCGGCGCGGCGGACACATCAACTGTCCGGAAGGGGCGCCCTGGTGGTATTACGGGGCGGTAATTGTCTGTATGTTGGTCATCTTCTCTCTGTCATCCAACCAGGCGGGCAGTGTCTCTTCCTACGGCGCTTACTATTATGTGCATACAGGGGAAGCGTACAATTTTTATCATGAGTATATGGCGCGTGTGGAGATTTTAAAGAGCGACGAGAAAGATGTGGTGTTGGAACCGTACCATTTTAAGCCGTGGTTTTTGTGTATGGGAGATCTGACGGATGATCCTGACAGAGAGGAAAATCGTGCTGTAGCCGAATGGTATGACAAAAATACGGTGATTGTGAAAGAATGAGAGTTTATTATGGAAGATATGCAGGAAAAGCGGGATGTGGCCATCAGGGTAAAGAATGTGCGAAAAATCTACAAACTGTATGACAATCCCAAGGACAGGCTGAAGGAAGCTTTCGGCCTTGGCAGAAAGCAAAAGTATAAGCTTCATCACGCGCTGGACGGTATCAGCCTCGATATCTATAAGGGAGAGACCGTTGGTATTATCGGCACCAATGGCTCCGGCAAGTCAACGATCTTAAAGATCATCACCGGCGTGTTAAATCCTACGGAAGGTGAAGTGACAGTGGATGGGCGGATTTCTGCCCTTCTGGAGCTGGGAGCCGGATTCAATATGGAGTACAGCGGTATTGAAAATGTATATCTGAACGGCACGATGATGGGATTTTCCCAGAAAGAGATTGACGAAAAGCTGCCGGCTATCCTGGAGTTTGCGGATATCGGCAACTATGTGAAACAACCGGTAAAAACCTATTCCAGCGGGATGTTTGTGCGTCTGGCGTTTGCTGTGGCGATCAATATCGACCCTGAGATCCTGATTGTGGACGAGGCGTTGTCGGTGGGAGATGTATTTTTTCAGGCAAAGTGTTATCATAAGTTTGAAGAATTTAAAAAAATGGGTAAGACCATTGTGTTTGTCAGTCACGATCTGAGCAGTATCAGCAAATATTGTGATCGGGTATTTTTATTGAATCAGGGTAAGCTTTTGGGGGAGGGCGGCCCCAAGGAGATGATCGACGCGTTCAAGCGCGTGCTGGTAGGACAGTACGAGATTCCCGACAGGCAGGAGCATCAGCAGATGTTGAATGACGAGACGTTGAGGCGGGCGGCTGTGCCTCAGGCAGCAGGAGTGCAGCGATCGGAACATTTGGAATACGGCACCGGACAGGCACAGATCACGGAATTTTTTCTGACAGATGAAAAAGGCGTACACACCAGTGCCGTCATCAAGGGAAGCGTTTTCACGCTCCACATGAGGGTACACATCAAGGAATGGATTCCGGCGCCGATCTTTGCCTTTTCCATCAAGGATGCGCACGGGACGGAGATCACCGGCACCAACTCTATGATCGAGAAGTCGTTTTTGGATCCGGCGGAGGCCGGACAGACGAAGGATGTGACATTTACCCAGAAGATGAGCTTACAGGGAGGCGAATATCTGCTTTCGCTGGGGGTCACCGGATACAACGGGGATGTCTTTGAGGTGTATCATAGACTGTATGATGTGATGAGCATTACAGTGGTGTCGGACAAAGATACGGTGGGATATTATGATATGGATTCCGAGGTCTCGGTGCAGGATGCGCAGGAGTAAAGCGGTCAAGAAGAAAAGAGAGGAAGATGCGGATGGAACAGATGGAGCATATTGGCAAAGTGACTTTGGACTACAGCGAATATCCGGGCGAGGATCTGTATTGTGACGGAGCGGTGGAGGACGAGCTGCTTGATATGGCGAAGAATCTGTCGATCGTGGAGTATGCGAAGGCGATAGAGGAGAAGAAAAGCTGGCCGGTGCTCTATCATCTGTCCGCGCTGCGGGAAAATATCGTGGATTGGATTCCCATGGGGAAGGATCAGAAAGTGCTGGAAGTGGGCAGCGGATGCGGCGCCGTCACGGGAGCGCTCTCCAGGAAGGCGGGGAGCGTCACCTGTGTGGAACTTTCCAAGAAACGCAGCCTGATCAATGCCCACAGACACAGTGAATGTGACAATGTGACGATCCATGTGGGAAATTTTAAGGATATCGAACCCAAGCTGCCCGCGGACTATGATGTGATCTGTCTGATCGGCGTATTCGAGTACGCGCAGACCTACATCGGAGGAGAGCGGCCCTATGAGGAATTTTTGGAGATTTTGCGCAGGCATCTGGGAAAAGACGGCAGGATCGTGATCGCGATTGAGAATAAATATGGAATGAAGTATTTTGCGGGTTGTAGGGAGGATCACCTGGGCAGCTATTTCAGCGGTATTGAGAATTATCCGGACGGCGGCGGTGTGCGCACTTTCAGCAGGAAGGGACTGGAAGCGGTATTCAAACGGGCCGGCGCAAGAGAATATCATTTTTATTATCCTTATCCCGACTATAAGTTTATGACCACTCTGTACAGCGACGCCCGTCAGCCGGGCAAGGGAGAGTTGTCCAACAATCTGCGCAATTTTGACAGGGACAGGATGCTGTTGTTTGACGAGAAGAGCGCCTTTGACGGCGTGATTGGCGACGGATTGTTTCCTCTTTTTTCCAATTCCTTTTTGGTGATACTGGGAGGAGACTGCGATATTAAGTATGTCAAGTACTCCAACGATAGAGCGCCGGAATATGCCATCCGCACACAGATACACGGGATGGGTAAAAGTATGCAGCAGGTGCGGAAATATCCGCTCACAGAGGCGGCCCATGACCATGTGCGGCAGATGGAGGTGGCATACCGGAATCTGCGGGAAAAATACCGTGACAGCAGTTTGGAGGTCAACAGATGCAGACTGGTGGAACATGAGGAGGAAGGACTCTATGCGGAGTTTGAGTTTGTGAAGGGAACGCCTTTGTCGGAGTTGATGGACGCATGTCTGGAGAAAGGGGATCTGGACGGGTTTCATAGCTATTTTCGCGAGTATGTTGAGCGGATCGGCTATAACGACGAATGTCCTGTGGCGGATTTTGACCTGATCTTTGCCAATCTGCTGGTGCGGGGGGACAAATGGACTCTGATTGACTATGAGTGGACATTTGGGAAACCCATTGACACGAAGGAACTTGCATTTCGCGCGATCTACTGTTATCTGCTGGAGGATGAGAAGCGGGAAAAGCTGGATCTGGACAGGATTTTAAAGGAGCTTCAGATCACGGAGGCGGATGCGGAAAACTATCGGGAGCAGGAGCGGGATTTTCAGAGCTTTGTCACAGGATCTCATCTGTCCATGGCACAGATACGGAACCTGATCGGCAATCGCCTGTTGGAACCGCAGAAATGGATCGACAAATTTCAAGATCACGAGAAAGTAAACAGAGTGCAGATCTATGAGGATAAGGGGAGCGGTTTTCGCGAGGAGGAATCTTATTTTGTGGAGGACGCCTATCAGGGAGAAGAGGCGATCGAGCTGCATCTGGCCGTGAGCGGAGATGTGAGAAGGCTGCGCATCGATCCGGCTATGGATGCCTGTATGGTGAAGATAAAAGAGATGATCTTCAACGGTGAGCGCGTGCCGCTGGAAAAGCGGGGGGTGTTGAACGTGAACGGCAAGGCGACGAAACCTTCCCGAAAGAAGGGAGAAGTCTATCAGCCAAGCATCCTTTTTCCAACCCAGGATCCCAATATCGAAATTGCGCTGGAGGAATTGGAACGGGAAGGGGCGAATGTTCTGTGCGTCAGCATGGATATCGCAAGACTGCCCTTGGAGATGGCGCAGGATATTGCGGGGGCTGTAAAGGGCAGGAAATTTTGAAAGAGGAGATCTGTCGGAGTGAGCGGAGAGTTGGGATATGAGTATTCGTAGTCTGGCCAAGGAATTTCTGATCAAACAACAGAACAGGCAGTATGTGAAAAGATTGGCGGACAAAAAGGGTTCCTATGACAGATGGATCGCAGCGCACAAGGAGTTTACACCAGAGTGGGTTTCTTTGCAGGAATCCGCTTCTGAACCGGTGCAGAACGCGCGGGAAGGGCTGGTGTATGTGATCTCTTCCAAGGGCAGCTGGGCCCAAGGGGCCAGAGAGAGCTTCCGTCGATATTTTGCAGAGAATCCGCACTGTCAGATGGCTTATGGCGACGAGGATGTGTGGCCTGTGGGACAGGAGAGGCGTGATCCCTGGTTTAAACCCGATTGGTCTCCGGATCTGTTGGACAGCTTTCTCTATTTTGGCAGCGTGGTGGCGCTCAGGAGAGAGTTGTGGGATCGCGTCCGCTCACTGTGGGAAGAGACCGGCGGACAGGGCGCAAATCTCGACTGGATGGAAGAGCTATCTGCCGCCAAAGAGGAAGGCGGCAGAGTATACCGTGTGGTCCGGGGTGCGGATGCGTGGACGCAATATGAGAGATGGCTGCATCATTGTGCGGAATTGTCGGGAGCTTATATAACGGGGCGAAAGTCTGTGGGACATATCAGGCAAATTCTGTTTCACAGCGATCACAGGAGGGAACAGGAAAAATTTTTGGAGCGCACGGCACTGTCAGAGCAGCGCGCGGAAGCTGTGTTCAGGGAATTTCGTGACGGATATTGTCTTTTGGAGGATAAGAAGCCAATGCCAGGGGAAGTTTCTCCTGTAGTGTCCGTCATTATCCCTTCTAAGGATCATGCGGATATTCTGGAAGCCTGTCTGAGGGGATGCAAGGCTGCGGGTACAAAGGGACTGCCCTGCGAGATTTTGATTGTGGACAACGGGAGCAGCGAGGAGAACAAAAGGCGGATCGAAAATTTGACAAAGGAGATGGAGGATGCGTGGTGGACTATACGCTATCTGTATCGGCCCATGGAATTTCATTTTTCCCGTATGTGCAATCTGGGGGCGGCCAAGGCGCAGGGAAATTTTCTGTTGTTTTTGAACGATGACGTGGAGTTGTGCGAGCCGGAGTGCATCCTGCGGATGGCGGCGCTGGCGGACAGGGAATATACCGGAGCGGTGGGCCTGAAGCTTTTCTATCCGGACACACAAAAGATTCAGCACGCCGGAATCACCAATCTGCCGATGGGGCCTGTGCACAAACTACAGTTTTTAGATGATAACAAATGTTATTATTATAACGCGAACCGCGGCAGGCGCAATGTGTTGGCGGTGACGGCGGCCTGTCTGATGATAGAGAGGGAAAAATTTCACAGAGCGGGAGGATTTGCCGAGGAACTCCGGGTTGCTTTCAATGATGTGGATCTGGGTTTTGCGCTCTATGAGTTGGGATATCACAATGTATGTATGAACGACTGCTATGCGTATCACCATGAATCTCTGAGCAGAGGGGATGACGAATCTTTTGAGAAACTAAACAGACTCTTGGCGGAGCGGGATATTCTGTATAAGAGACATCCAAATCTTGAGGGAACAGACCCTTATTATTCGGAGGGAATGGGACGGGAGGGGTTGGATGTCCGCATCCGCCCTGCCTGGGAGACCGAGGGAAATGTTCTACAGGAGGTTGTGGGCCGACTGGAGGAGTGTGATCAAAAGCGTCTGCGTCCGGACAACTGCCTGCTGCTGCGGGTGGAGCAGAGCAGGAATGGGATCGTACAGGGATACGGCGTGGTTTTGGGGGATAATAACGCATGTTATGAATATAAGTTATTGTTGCGCCAATCGGAAGAAAGGACTTATGAAGTCTCTCTGATAGGGCAGTATCGTCCGGATTTGGAGGAGAATATGCCGGATCAAGTCAATGTGGGACTGTGCGGCTTCCACATTCGGCTCACGGGGGAAAATATAGACCCCGGCCGTTATCGGATCGGTCTGGCAGCGTACAGCAAAGTGTCGGGTTTGAAGCTGATGAACTTCAGCGAGCGGTTTCTGGAAGTGTGAAAGACGTCGGGCGGGGCGGCAAACAGGACGGAAAGGTATGGTAGATACATGATCGAGCAGGAGATGGATTATAAGGAGGCATATGAGAAAGAGCATTTAAAGAGCGCCGATCTGGCCGCTCGGATTGCGGATCTGGAGGCGCAGAACGAGGAGCTTAGCTGGAAGCTGGGGCGCATCAAGAACAATCCGCTCTGGAAGGCGAGCAAACCCCTTCGAACAGGGATCCACTGGGCAATCCGGCAAAAAGACAGACTGGCCAACTGCGGGGGCGTCAGGGGGGTGATCCACAAGCTGGGATACAAAAAGCGGGAAAGACAGGCTATGCGGCAGTTTGGCACGGACAGTTTTCCCGGCTCAGAGCGGGCGGCTGCAGAGCGGGCGGCGGTGTTCCCCAGAATGGTGAAGATCAGCATTTTGGTGCCTCTTTGGAATAATGCCAGAGAGTTTCAAATAGAGATGCTGGATTCGGTTATGAATCAGACTTATACGAATTGGGAGTTGTGCCTGGCGGACGGTTCCGACGAGGCGCACGGATATATCGGGGAAATTTGCAGGGAGTATGCGGCCAGGGCGGACGGAAGGATCGTTTACAAAAAGCTGGAGAAAAACGGCGGGATAGCGGGCAACACCAACGAGTGCTTAAAGCTTGCCACCGGAGAGTACATCGGACTTTTCGATCAGGACGATATCCTGCATCCGTCCGTCCTTTATGAGTATGTGAAGGCGATCAATGAACAGGGGGCGGATTACCTTTACTGCGATGAGACCACCTTTCGCAGCGGCGATATCAACAAAATGCTGACCATGCACTTCAAACCGGACTATGCACCGGATAATCTGCGGGCCAACAATTATATCTGCCATTTCAGCGTGTTTTCCCGAGAAATCTTAGAGGGGAACGAGCTGTTTCGGCCAAAGTTCGACGGAAGTCAAGACCATGACATGATCCTGCGGCTGACGGACAATGCCAAAAAGATCGTGCATGTTCCCAAACTGATGTATTATTGGAGAAGCCATGCGGGCAGCACCGCCGCAGGGATCGAGGCTAAGCCTTACGCCATCCAGGCGGCCAAGAGAGCGGTGGCGGAGCATTTGAAGAAACATGGTTATGAACACTTTCAGATCATCAGCACCAGGGCGTTTGAGACGATCTTTCGCATCCGCTATGAGATCATCGGAAATCCGATGATAACGATTGTTATTGCAAATAGAGACCATGTGCAGGACTTGCGCAGATGTGTGACTTCCATCTTGGGAAAATCCACTTATGACAATTATGAAATTTTGATCGTGGAGAACAACAGCAGCACGGAGGAGATCAAGGCGTATTACACGGAACTGATGGGTTATCCCTACCCGGGAGCTAAGACAAAAGGCGGCACAGACGGCGGGATCTGCTACAGCGGCGAGAGTCAGGTCTGCGATGGCCGCGCGGCAGGCGCAAGGGTTGCCATCGTGACTTATCAAGGGGAGTTTAACTATTCTGCGGTGAATAATCTGGGCGTGTCTTACGCGAAGGGGGATTATATTCTGCTTTTGAACAATGACACAGAGGTGATCACCGTCAACTGGATGGAAGAGCTTCTCATGTATGCCCAGCGGGAGGATGTGGGCGCTGTGGGAGCCAAGCTTTACTATGCCGACAAGACGATCCAGCATGCGGGCGTGGTGATCGGTCTGGGGGCGCACCGCACGGCGGGACATTCCCATTATAAACAGCACAGGCAGAATCTGGGTTATATGGGACGCCTGTGTTATGCGCAGGATGTCTCCGCGGTAACGGGGGCCTGTCTGTTGGTGAAAAAGAGTCTGTACGAGGAGGTGGGAGGCCTGGACGAAGGCTTTGTCGTCTCGCTGAACGATGTGGATTTTTGTTTAAAACTCAGAGAGCGGGGACTGCTCAATGTATTTACGCCCTTTGCGGAGTTGTTTCACTATGAGTCCGCCTCAAGGGGACTGGATGATGTCGGTGAGAAGGCGGAGCGTTATGAGCGGGAGTCGGCAAAGTTCAGGGAAAAGTGGAAAAAAGTGCTGGAGCAGGGAGACCCTTATTACAATCCCAACTTCTCCTTGGATCGCAGCGATTTTTCGTTGAAAATTCGGGAAAAGGAGTAGATGGTCTTTCGCAGATCGTAACGATTCAGACTTTTCAGGTTGCCCAAATGTTACGGAAAGTTACGCTCCAGCGGGGTAATCATTCCCATTCGGA
>JAMPHU010000020.1 GCA_023663225.1 Candidatus Gastranaerophilales bacterium | reverse complement strand
CTAAGCGGTTATTTTCTCTATATTCATCAAATTTACTGATATCAAATTCCATCATCTTTCACACTTTCTGATTTATTTTCTATCGTTTTATAATTCATCGCTACAGATAATTCGTGTTTTTCAAAAATCTTTTCATAGGGAACCAGACCTATCCTCTTTTACAACTCCCTTTTCGGAAAAGCGTTCCTACTTCCACACAACCTGTTCCAAATGTTTTGCAAATGCTTCCAAATGTGCTTCAGCAACAGCTCCTGCGTGAATATCTGCATAAACCCCATTACTTCTTATCCATGCAAGGAGTTTATCGTCTGAATACATTACTGCAATTCCATATACATTAAATTCTGACAAAATGTGATATTTCTCATTGCAAAAATGTTCCAATTCCTTTTCGATATCGAGTGTTGTTACAAATTTACCTTTACACCGCCCTTTTTTAAAAACGGGCTTGTTTTCCATTGCAATCGTAAGTATTCTGCCTACACAAAATTGATAACAGCAAAAACCGCTCCTCTCAATATGCCATTCCTTTTTGTAAAATTGTGCAAGACACCCACTTTCTATGTCATATCCCGCAATTGCTGTCCGCTTTTTCTTAAAAAAAACAATAATTCCCTGTTCCGCATAAATTTCATCAAGTAATAAAAAGTGTTCTGCGCCTGTGAAATATTCTTCCTGATTATAAATAGCGGAATAGATTAACTTTAATTCTTTCGGCAAAATAATATTGAGTTTATTTTCTACTTCTGAAAAATCAATTACTTGTCCCATTCCGAGATTTATAAACATATTCATTTTTTTAAGCATTTCTTGCAAGTCCGTATATTCCGGTTCAAGTAAGCTGTGATTATCCCACAATCGGACGACCCAGTCATCTTCGTCTATAGGATGGTTGGATTGAATATGTTCCGGTTTAATCATGGTAATTCTTCCCTGTCCAGAAACTTGAGTATCATTGTAACAGCCATAATAAACCTTGTTTCTGTAAAAATAAAAGCCTTCTTTCATTTCAATAGCCTCACTTTTATAAGTTTCTCCACCCGTGCAGCGGAAATCCCCTGCTGCGCCGCATAGTCAAAAACCTCTGAAATCATTTCTGAGACGTATTTTTCAGGTGCATCCTTGCCAATACCAATCAACACGTCATACGCCGCATACTGCTTTGCCTGAGGCTTCTGCACCTCCTCAGTAAACTGGCTCAAATCCCCCTCATAAACTGTCAGTTTCCCCGCACTCGTTAAAAAGGCGTCCTCCAGAGTTTTCCTCTCCACCTCCGTCATCCCGCCGCGCACGCAGACGGTGATATGCGGCTTGCGAAACAGCTTCTTTCCCCAAGTCTCTTCCACCATATACCGAAACATCGCCACCGCAGCGCTGTAATCCGCAATCCTTCCACGCCGCAGCGGAGAAATCACCTGGACGGTATCCGAATTTTCCCTGGCAATCCGCGCCTTTTCCCCGACCGCAAGAACCTTCCCACTGGCCTTTGCAACTGCGATCAGCGACTTATCCCTCAATACCATTCCTATTCCCTTGATATGAATCTCAATGTCCGCAGGCTCATAAAAGCTTAGCTCCGCCATCTTTACTCTCCCCTAATGTTCTATCGTTTCAACATATCCATGTACCAATTATATACCGTTTAGTTTAGCGAATTCAATTCCTCTGCCGTCACATTAAGTCCCGGATTCATCGCCTTCAGCAGTTCTACATCCTCCTCCGTCCACAGCTTCTTGTACACAGGGATTTCATAGGGGTACGGGGGTTCTATCTCATAGCTGATATCATTTGATTTCAGTTCTATCAAAATTCCGCTTATACTCTCTGCCCGCCCCTCCAAGGCAACCCCTTCTTCTGTCACTTCTTTTTTAATCTCCCAATCTTCATACTCCTCCAGTTCCTCAAGCAGTTTTTTCTTTACATTACTTTCAACTCCTTGCATCAATGCTTTCACATTTATATACTTTAACATTTTTCAAAACCAGCTGATAGGAATACCATCTATATTTTTGATATTCGGATAAACAAAATCTACTATTGATTTCACCTCTAAATATCAGCATATTATTTTTTTGTTCAAAGCTATCAATATAAACTGCATCTCTCCCTGACATAATGTAGCCGATTGGAGTTTCTATACTTTTAAATGCTATATTACATTCCCTATCTGACATCTATGTTCTTTCCTCCTGTAACTGTAGTAAATCGCTTAACTGCCTGCGTACATCTCTGCCACCATACATTATGCGAACAATATTTACTGTCTTCTGAGTTTCTTCCGGCAGATAAAATATCAAATAATTATCTACAGGCAAAAATCGGGTTCCCCGACTATGCCATGGTTCTTCTCCATAAAGTTGATGACGCATGGGCAACTCTTCCAACCTCTACGATTTTTACACTCTATATTTTTTCTGAAACTGCATAAGCTCCTTTGTAAGCTGCTTTGCAGAAAAATAGCTGTTCATAATAAGGATAAAATGGACAAGTATAAATATCACCAGCACACTGATCATTACTCCTATGACAACTTCGGCTTTTTCCGTGTGAATTATAGGACTTATGACGCAGACGCCCACTACTTCTGCCTCTATAACCGCAAACTGTATTATTTTGCGCAGAATGATCTGCTTGTCCGATAACTCTTTTGAAGAATACATAAACAGATTCGGAATAACTCCCAGCGCCGCAAAAATAAACGGCGAGACAAATGCGCTGTATTTGAACCTTGCCTCAGGGTCTAAAACGGAACCAAGGATCGCAATCCCTGCTGTGATACAAGCGACAAGAATAAAATATATCATAAGCGACCTGTAAAGCATTTCTTTCAGACTCATAAGTTCCCACCTTTCAGAGCTTTTTTCAGCTCAGGCACATATTTTCTTGAAACTATGATTTGCTCGCCGTTTTGAAGGACAGCAATAAATCTGCCGTTCAGCGAGGGTTTGATCGACTCGATCTTCATGAGATTCAGCAGCGCGGATTTCGATACGCGCAGAAAATGCTTTCCCCCTAAAGCTTCCTCCAACTCGTACAGCTTCTGACGTGTCTCATATACCTGTTTTTCGCAGTAAATAAATACTTTGTTGTCCACTCCTTCCATATAAAACACGTCGGAAACGGCAATTTCATACTGTGCGCCTTCGATCATACCCGTAAGCTGTCCCTGTCTGGATTTGACAAAACGGACGATCTCCGTTATTTCACTGTTTACCTCATGGCAGTAAATTTCCAGCCGCTCTTTTTCCTTTTTTTCAATTTGAAAAATATTTATGATCATTTACAATACACCTGTCGAATTTTCCGCTGTCTGTCCATTCCAAGGTTCAATGCTCGGTTCGCCCTCTCCTTTAAGATAACAATTAAAAAATGCAAGAATGATATGATTCACTTCGGGGATAAATTCCGATGAGTCCACATCGCCCTTCCCTAGCATTTTCGCCAATGCGGGGGCAAAAAGCGGCAGATCTGTGAAATCCATGTGCTCCGTACCATCGAAATGGGCTTCTCTGCCGCAGGTTGCATTGTCAAGTAAATACTTGTTTACATAGTCCGTCTCTCTGTCATCAACAACATAAGATTCCCAATGACTTGCATTGTCAAGGGAAAGTATCGGTATCGGGTAAGGCTCGGGATTGTAATTAATCTTTCCGTCGCTAAATGATATTTGTTCACCGAGCATTGTGCCGTCAATACAGGTTACCGCAGTAATGTCGCCGCGCTCCCTGCCGAGCTGTACCGCTGCCGCGCCTCCGATAGAATGTCCCATCAGCCCGATGATTTCTGTGTTCGTCATTTCAAGTACTCCCAGAATTTCCGCCCTTGCATCCTCAGATTCCGTATACCATGCCGTATCAAGCGAACCGGAAGCTTTAGCAGTTTTTATGCTATCGAGCACAAAGTTTTCATCGGCCGTGCGGATAGACATCCATTCACATATCGTATTAAAATCATCCTCCGTCTCCGTAAAATCGGAACTATACTGCATATTAATGGCAGTCTGCATAAATTCGAAGTCCACTATAATTGTTTTGCCCTCTGTGTCCTTTGTAAAAAAAGCGTAATAAGGGTGGTCAATGCTTGCCACAACATAGCCATTGCTTGCAAGTTCCGCATACAATGAATAATTGCTGTGATAATAGCCGAATGAGCCGTGAGCGAATAACACCAGAGGGCAGTCTGCCGCACCGCCCTCTGGGTAGTAGAAGTGAATCGGTATCTCACGGTTAGAACCGTCATTTTCATTCGTCTCAAGTCTGCTGTTGTCGATCAGTATTGCCTGCGTTTCCTTTACTTCATACTGGCCGCTTGTTGGCAGTCCATTATAGTCAGTGAAGATAAAAGCAGGGAAAAGTGAGAAACCGATAAGGAGAATACTCATCGCTGTACCGGCAACCGCTTTTGCCCTTGTTTTCACTTTTTCAATACCGCCGCGCTTTATAAAATATATGATACCGGATATGGCAAGGCGTATCCCGAGGATCACGAGGCAGCCTGCGAATCTCCATTTCTGCCCTGTTACAGGCAAAAGCATTACAAGCAATATGAGCGCAAACTCAGCCGCACGGAAAAATAATCTGTTCCTGCGCCAAAGGCTTCCATATTTTGTAAAGCCAAGCGCTGTAAGCACAATTTCCATAACCGCAAAAACCGCAAATAAAATAACTCCCATTTTAATAATTCCATCCTTTTCTTTTTGTATTTTAGCCGATATACTCAACATATATCACACCACAAAAGAAATCAACAGAAAAAATGTAAGATGCAAATTTGAACGGTAAAATGCAGAAAATCCTTAAATACACGAACAACCCCGCTGCAAGCACGGGACTTTGTGCATTACTCGCGGGAATCAAAAATTCATATACAGCGACTCATATACCTTCTGTGTTTCCTTATCAATTACTTTTTTGAATGTGGAATTTCCTGAAGGAATAAACTCATGTCTCTTATATAATTCCTTTGACAGGTTAACAGTATAGTCAGTATCTCCGCGTTTTCCATCAAATGAAAGAAGATACTTAATGTTTCTATTATTTAAGTCCTCAAGATATTCAAGGAATCGGTCATAATCTATAGTTCCAAAATATCTGCCTTTAGTGTGAAAGTATGGTGGATCAAGATACACCACGTCGCCTGATTTAGCCGTAGCAGTTGTCGCCACATAATCCTCTGCTAAAAATTCTACGCCTTGAATGTGTGTTGACCAATCAATGATGATTTTCCTTAGGCTATCCGGTTTTATTCCCGGACGAGAATAATGAAGAGAATTGTTAAATTCACCCTTGTCATTAAACCTGATGAGTCCGTTGACACACGTTCTTGACAAAAACAAGAGATCATACGGCGACTTATCAGAATTAAAGTCATCACGGATCTCATAATAAGCTGTATAACCTTCTTCTTGAAGTCGTGTCCAGCGTAAAGCATAACCCTCTGCAAGAGCTTCTGGATTATCCCTAATCTCTGTCCACAAATCGATTAAAGGTTTACATATATCTCCGCATACACATCTATCTGGATTAACAGCATATAGCATAGAACCTCCTCCAATAAAAGGCTCGTAATACGTGCCTAACGTATCTGGGAAGAAGGATTTAATCTTTGCGGATTGCATACGCTTGCTTCCGCTCCACTTAATTACCGGTTTTATCATCAACTATTTCCTCCTGTGGGATTTGGAAAATATTCAATTGCTCACTTTTTACTTCTGCATTAGTTAAACGTTCCTCAGAAATATCACAATATTTTTTTTCAATTTCAAACCCAATGTAATGCCTACCAGTCATCTTGGCAGCAACACACTCACTCCCGGCGCCAGAAAAAGGGGTTAACATGATATCTCCGGGTTTTGAAGACAGTTTAATCATCCTTGTCAGCACCTTGATCGGCTTTTGAGTTGGATGTTTTCCGTACTTCAGTTCCTCTGCCTTCTTATTATTGGACAAATCCCATACTGTCCTCATCTGCTTACCCACTACTTTTAATTCATCACCGGGAAACTCACCATTTTTAGAATAATCATAATCAAAATAATACGTTCTCTTTTTCCCGCCAGAATGAGTCCACAGAATTGTTTCGTGGCTTGCCGTCATCCTTCGCCCTGAAAGATTTGGAAAAGCATTTTTCTTATACCAGATGACTTCGTTAATAATCTCTATTCCTAATAACTGACAAGCTACGTTTATAATTCCAATATTATGATAAGTCCCAAAAATCCACATTGATCCAGTTGGCTTTAATATGCGTTTTGCCTCTTTTAGCCAAGCTAAACTGAAATTGAAATAATCATCAAAAGACATATTATCCCAATTTTCATTTGTGATGTTCCAGTTACCACCCATGCCAGCAAGTGAAACACTATTATCCCATTTCCAATCACCGCTTTTTGAAAGGTTATATGGTGGATCTGCAATGACTAAATCCACGCAATTATCAGTAAGTTCTTTCATTCCATCGATACAATCAGAATTAGATATATAGTCAACCGGGATAACAGCCGATACACTGTTGTCCTTAATTTGTTTCATTATTTTTCCTCCTTACCGGAGCCTACATATTCGATGATATCTCCTATATCAGAACCCAAAGCTTCACAGATTTTACTTAGAACAGCGAGGGTAACCTCCTCATCCTTATTTAACTTTGTCATTGTATTAGGAGAAATGCCGGAAATCCTCCTCAACTCTGCCTTGCTCATTTTCATGTCGATTAACAGCTTCCATAATTTATTATAAGAAACAGCCATTACCGCTCACCTCCGTTATAAGAGATATTATACTACATTTTATAGTTTTTCGCAAGCTATTGCGATATTTTCACAAATATAATTTAAATAAAAGAAAACTGTTTGTCACCACACTCAGTATACTTTTCAATAATAAATTTTTTCAATTTTTTGCTTCGCTCTGTCGAAGGTATGATTTCAATATTCCAACCAATTCTTCTTGTAGCCATGATGGGTTCCATCACAAAAAGAATTTCACAATTTTTTCCAAACACGGTAATTGCAGGCTCAGCATATTTTTTCAAGTATGCAGCAGCAGATATGATCTCGAAACTTTTGAAATTAACGAGTGTATCTCCCCACCGCCAATCTTGAATTTCTGGGGAAATTCTTCGTTTTGCGCTTGGTATATAGTTCATTAGCTTTTCAATATAGGCGACCAGTTTCGTCCCTACATCTTCCTCCAGATCAGAAGATCTTTCCTTTGATTCTATGGACAGTAATAGAGGCTTCTCAAATACATCGAAGAGTTCCAATATGTGATCTGGACGTTTTCCATTTACAACAGCACTTACTCTCGGAAGAGAAAGCCACCTATTTTCATATTCACCATCAATAACAGAAAAACCACTCCAATCACCTCCAGGAGGATTACACATTCCTTCAAAGCAATACTTTCCAATAATATGAGTAAAAAGATAGTGAATACCTGTATCCACGTCATCTTCTCCAAAATTCACAGGAACATTTGAAAAGGCAGGCTTAGCACTAATTTTTTTGTTGGTTCCCGTGTTTATAAAATGCTCTTTAATCTTACTCGTATCGTAAACTCGCTCTGCATCATATTTCTTTCCCGCAAGGACAGGAATATCCAAAACAACATAATTACTTAGCGCAAGAATTGAACGCCATAACCCGTTTCTATTTGCCAATGCAATCGGATTCTTATCTAAAAGGTTCAAATTTGTTTCTATCATCGGTCCATATATATAGGTCATAATGTCAACATCAGAAGTCGAAAGCATTGCTGCCAACGGTAGTAAACCTCTATCAGGTCGATTGTCATCACCATGAGGTTTAAACCCCTTGAATATGGCTATTATTAAATGCTTCTCATCCGCTCCGATAGATTCAATAATTTGTTCTTCAGCACTTGGATAAAGCCTTGACAGATTTGCAGCAAAGATAGGTCTGTCGCACGCAGGAATTATACCGAAAGGTAAATCGCGTGAAGCAAGTCCAACACTTAAATTATCAACCAATTCAAGCACATTCTCTGATGCTCCGTGGCGACTCTTTTCGGCAACTGTTTTATGAAAACCAAATCGCCGCTTGGCCACAGAGTAATCGACAATATCCTCGTCCGATAAGTCATATACTTCCTGCCACTCTTCAGCAGTAAAATTGGTATTACCATCAAAGTGGTCAGCAAGAAACCGGACAACATTCATGTTCTTCTCAAGAATCACATTTTCTTCTTCTGCTGTATCTACTCCAAGCATTAGTTTAACTATAAATTCACCAAGCTCCTTACTTCCAAAATCGTTCTCATCAAAATGTGCAATATCAGCATCACGAGTTCTGTCAAACTCTTCTGATTTTGTATATAATTGGGCAACAAAATTCCCAGTTGTTTTCGAATAATTTACATAACTATACGGTACAGCAGCATTAGGGAATCTAAGGTTCTTGCGACTTCTGGTTTCATTGTCGAGCTCATATTTTACAAAGTCCACTATGTAAAGATACGGGCATCCTGTCCTTCCAGTAGAAAATGCACGAGCACTACGCTGCCACGCTTGATTTCCAGCCTGCAAAGCAGAACAGAATTCTATGCCGAGCATTATTTTTTCGCTCTCACCTTTAACCAACGAGATAATAGCATCTGGCGTCTCATCAAAGAAACTGCCCGCCTCTTTTAGAGCATCAAAAATATTCCCGCTCCAGCGCCTTTTTGTATTCTTATTAAATCCCGGCAATAATATTAACCGCCACTCTATAAGTAAACCCATAAAAGTAGCCTTGACATCCATTGCAACCGTTGATGGTGATAGCAAAAATGAGGAAATATTCTCAGGTTTTAGCGTGTCGATAATAAGGTTTGCAATTCGTTCACACTCAACAATATTATCTCCATGAATTCTATACGTTTTCATAAAAAGTTCCTCCAGTTGCGTCCTCTATCCGTCTATGCCTTAATTCTAAACCACTGTGTCAAAAACCGAATTTACCTTGAAAAGACATAATACATACTATTCAAGCATTACCTCTATATATTTTACCTCCACAAAACGGACACGAATTCTTTTCCCAAGCCGCTTTCATCGAATTAGGATTAATAGGCATTGAACAACTAATACATGGAAAAATTTCACCGCTTGAAATTCGAATCTGATTCAACACTTCTTTCGGATTATATATATAACGTCTAACACGATCATGTATCGTTTTATACTCAATAATGAACGACATCTTTTTTTCCTGTGAATGTAGAGAATATGTTGCAGCATAATTAATTGCGTATATAGATAGTTTACTCTCAACATCAGTATCTTTTGCCGGTACATGTGTCTTTCTCAGATGCAATAACCGATGGTATATTAGTTCTGAAAACTCATGTTCTCTCAAACAATCTAACGATTCCGATTTTTCTTCTATTGCAAAATGGCTAGACTTTTTACTAATACAGTAATTTTTTATATCACTCCAAACTTTAACAACATCATTTTGACTTTCAATATTAGAATACTTCTTATCTCCATTATCTTTTATCGCATCCACAATCATCTGATTAGAAATATATTTAAATGGTCTTCCAGGTGAAAGATGTGACTTCCTATATGTTTGATAACCCGACCAGCATTTAAAAAGCATGGTTCCAAAATCTCTGGTATTTCCCATACTCGCCATGACAAGGCTTGCAAAATTGTCATCCGAATTAAACATTATGCCATATGTATATCCTTTATCCGGAAAATAATGTTTTAATCTTCGATTTACTAATTCTTTAAAATAATTTATACATAGATTCCGCTCTTGATCTGAGGCTTCAAATACAAGACTCTCGTCTAGATTAATCTGATGTTGTAAATCTGCGCCGTTATCTAAACAATATAATCCACCTCTATATGGAACAATCCCAATCCAGAAATATATGGGATCATCCATTATCTTATCAATATATGATGCAGTCTGTTCTTGACATTTATGAACTGTACTTATCTTCTCCCATTCATCTATATAGAATGTAATTGAATCAAGTCCTAATAATGAGATAATTTCTATTAGTTGACTTCTCACACTCTTTACATTGAGATACTGACAATATGTGTTATTGGTTTTTAATCTTTTTGTAGTTTCAGACATTTCTGTTTCATTAATTGATATACCAATCTCAGGAACCACTTCTTTTAATGATGCATTAAGTTCATTAACAAACTCGGAAATTTCCTTATTTATATCCTCTTTTTCATAACTTCCTGCACCAATATTACGGATTTGCTCATTTCCTTCATGTGCAATTGCATTCATAGTATAAATATATATAATTGCTTTTTGAAGACTCAACTGAAGATTTTTTTTCTTCTTATTGAATACCTTTTGAACTTTTTCAAGAAATGACTTTCCTGGCATCGCTTTCAGTATAGTTAACAATTGTGCAGATATTTCCTCATATATAAAAATGCTAAAGACACGGTTAAATGTATCATTGTCGCAATTATTGGGCAAACATAAACGCTTCATATTGAGATAAATACACAAATTATTATCTTTTTCACTTTTCCAAAGATTGAAATTTAGATTATGTCTAGCAAGTAACATTAAATGAGTCTTTCCTGTTCCTCTTAATCCACAAATTGTTCCACTGGATTTCCTTGAAAGCGAAGTTAAATCCGATAGATGATTTTTTACATCTACATGTAACTGGTTTAACTCATTTATTTTTTCCAAAGATGTATCCATTGTCAATTCATAATCTGCTCGTAAATCCGAAAAAGCTTCATTCATATTATCTATAAAATCCTGATCATCCACCAACTGTTTAAGTTCTACGCTATTTTTCATTCTTGTTGTTCCCTTCTTGTTTTTTCGTATTAGTCTACTTTTTCCACTTTCAAGATCCGTAAACTCATTTCTGTTGCCATAATTAGCGTCTGCTGTTATATCTTTAAGCAAAAGCGTATTGAGCGCAAAATGCTGTATATCTCTGTAACCTTATACTCCATGGCATATGTCTGGCTCACAGTTGCCTCCTGGGTTGGCAACATGCAATAAGGATCGCGGATATGTCCATTTTTCAATATCCATAAAAGTCAGATAAAGCTGTCTATCAATCCGTTGGAACCATCACATGATCTACTACAGAAATTATCGAAATAAGCTCCTTTTTCGCGCTACTATCTGCATACACTTTTTCCACCGCCATCAGCCAAGGGGAGCATTTACGCACCATGCGAATTATACCCACCTGCATAGCAAGTGGCATCATTTACGGAATGAATCACTTATACCCCAATTATATCATCTACACATTTGTATAATTTATAACACTCCGCATCACTCTCTGTCACAAATGTGCTCATATCATCTTCAAAATCCACATAGCTATTTCTTTCATGGTATAAATGATACCCTTGTTTGGTAGAATATAATGTAACAAAAACCACTCCAACTTCTTTTCTTAATTTTAAAATTCTTTTCTCACAATCCCGTAACAAATAGTCTCCCAAATATATATTTTCCCCATTTACTTCCGCAATTTTTGTACCTTGATATTTGCTATCCACCGCTAAATAATTAATATTAACAGTCCCACCCATAGGTTTATAGACTACATTGCCACCGATCTCTTCTATTTGGTCTACCCTTCCTACTTCTATATTATAGTAACCAATAATTGCATCTTTTTTATCAGATAATAAAACATAAGTAATGCCCTGGTTTTCGTCCAGAGCATCACTATTTTTCAAAAAATTATCAATTACTATATTCCCACATGTAAACTGATATTTCAAATTCTCGTATTCCGAAGTATATTTTATTATATCCATCTCGTGCTACTTCTCTGTCACTGTACATTTTAAATTATTAGCCTCAACATCAATATCAAAGGAAAAATTGTGAGAATCCATAAATTCGACCATTTTCCTATTATCCTCTGTTGCAGGTGTTCTTTCCAATTTGTTTCTCGTCACAAAAGGCATTACAGGTTTTAACGCACATGCATTCATTTCAATTTCTCCTTTCGTTTCATTATCATCACTCACATTATACCACCTCAGTTATCAGAATTCAACAACCGAGCATATAATATTCTTCATTTTTTACCTTACTGCAAATAAAAGGCTATCACATACCCAGTCAAAAATCAATCTTTTCACATATTATGCTCAATAACAGTATAAACATTCATGATTATATATCTGAAAGCATTGATAATAAATAGTCCACATACCCAAGTTTTTATCTTTATTCAGGTAACACCATCCCCCCTTATTTTTCCTGCACCATGCGTTTACAGGCAAAGTATGTGGCAAGAAAATAACCGCCATAGACAATCAACAGCATACTTACTGTCATTCCCAGATGAGTGGAAATGTGCATATTCATAAAATCTTCCATAACCGCACTCACTTTTCCGATCCCAAAAGTGGAAAAGATACCCGCGGACAAAAGTGGCGCAAGAAAGAAAACAGATACTTGCTTAAAAAGCGTCTTATAAAGCATAGCATCATCCGCGCCAAGTTTTTGCAACAGACCGTACCGATATATATTGTCAGCCGTTTCCGTCAATTGTTTCAAAGACAATAGTGCGGCACATATTAGAAGGAAGACAAGCCCAATATAGCAGCATAGGAATACCATGAGTGCGCCCACGCCATAATACATACCGTTCAGCATAACCTTTTCTGAATAGCGATACCCTTCCGTCTCCCATTCCAACCCGATCGGAATCATTTTCTGCAGCACTTCGTCTGAGTCGGTCATTTCTCCATATAGGACGAGCAAGACATTCGCCTCTTTATGACAGACTGCCGCGACTTCATCTGGAACAATAAGTGTGCCGCGATCATTATTTCCAACCGATGTCATCCAATAGGTTTCCGACAGCACTTTGTCCAAGGCCGCTTCCAGCGTAAAACCTCCCACCTCAATCTGCTTATGATTCTCCAAAAATTTTTCTATATAACGTCTGGTTCCCTCATAGTTACAGTTTATCAAAAAGGTATTCCCGTCCAACGAATACTCCTGTCTCCCCTGCATGGCAAGGGAACGGTTAAAATCAGTGATGGAAATGACCGTCACCCCCATTTCCGGAATTTCCGTGTCGATATGCCACAAATCCACATTCTGTCCATCAAACAGGCTTCCATACGTCACATCTGCCTCATATAGGCTTATCTGTTCCATTTTCTCCGCATATTCATCCATATCGACATTTCGCGTTTTCAAATAGGACACGATGTCCGTCTCGCCGCAGATATCTGTCTGAGCCAACACATTCAGATCAAAAGGCAAAGCTGCTTTCGATGCCTCATTCATGGTGACTGCGGAGCTGATCCCGACAGAAATTCCGCCGATCGCCACGGTCAGCAGACCGCATACAAGGGACAAGACCGCAAAATCCATGCGGATTTTGCTTCCAATCTGTCTGGTCAGAAACGTATTCAGTCCTCTCAAATATACCTTTCGATTCTCCTTTACAACTGCCAACAACACCGCGGAAACAGAATAAAAGAAAAGAATCGTTCCAACCGCCCAACACAGCGCCGCTATTTGAAACCATGCATTTTCCCTGCTTGGCAAAATTCCATTTTGTTCCAACAGAGCTCCTGATACCGCAAGGCTGACGATGGATAAAATAAGCAATAAAACAGAAATCGCCTTGTTTTTTATCGCCAAAACATCATTTTTTCTGTGGTCAGTCAACAAGTCGATCAGTTTTACGCCGGCAACCGTCCGCACATTAAACAACATGACAATCAAAAAGATCAATGCGAAACACCCCACCGTCTTTTTCCATGCGCTTACGGAAAATACCATCTGAAATTTAGCAGTATCTACCGCAAACAGACGCAGGGAAAACAGAGAAACCCCCTGTGAAAGCAAAAAGCCGAAAACCAGACCGCATACAAGGGACAGGAAACCCACGCACAATGTTTCCCCCGCAAAAATTCCGGCAATTTTTCGTTTTTCCATGCCAAGCAGAGTATAAATGCCCAATTCCTTCTTTCTACGCTTTAGCAAAAACTGATTCGCATATAAAATCAGAAAAGCAAGCGCCACCGCCACAATGACAGACAGCGCGGAAAGCAAAATCCCTAACTGATCGGAAAGCAACTGTTTTGTGGCATCCAGTTCATGGAGCGCGGGTTGTGTCTGAACAGAATTAAAAGCATAAAACATACTGACGGCGATCATCAATGTCAAAAAATAAACCAAGTAGTCCTTTATATTTTTTCTTGTATTGCGAAAAATTAATCTCATGCTAACCCTCATTTCTGAGCGACTTGTCGCGAAGAGGCGACGAGAAATTCGCGAAGGCGATTTCTCGTCTGCCATCAAGGCTATTTGCTTTCGCTCAGAAACAAATAGCCGATTGAAAAATAAGCTATCAGGCTTATTTTTTACTCTAACCTCCAATCACCGAAACCACTCCCATAATCTCATTGAAAAAATCTTTTCTCGGTTTTGCCGCACGGCGAATCTCATTAAAAATCTTTCCATCTTTGATAAACAAGATACGATGACAAAAACTTGCGGAGACAGCATCATGTGTCACCATCAGAATCGTTGCGGAAAATTTTTGATTTAATTCTTCCAGCATTGCAAGCAGCATCTCTGAAGAACGGGAATCCAGCGATCCGGTCGGTTCGTCCGCCAGAACCAGCGCGGGGTTGCTCACCATCGCACGGGCCGCGGCCACACGCTGTTTTTGCCCGCCCGACATCTGATATGGATATTTGTCCATAACCTCCTCAATATTTAAAGCCTTCGCCATATTTCCCACTCTGTCATCGATCTTTGCCGCTTTGACACCCAAGATGGAGAGCGCGAGGGAGATATTCTCATACGCAGTCAGCGTGTCAAGCAAATTGAAATCCTGAAAAATAAAACCCAGCTTTTCCCGCCGGAAAGCGGCCAGCTTTTTCCCTTTTAGCAGCGTTATATCGCTGCCATCCACCATAATATGTCCGCTGGTCACAGTGTCAATAGTAGAGACACAGTTTAGCAATGTGGTTTTTCCAGAGCCAGACGCACCCATAATCCCAACAAATTCTCCTTTTTCCACAGAAAAAGAAATGTGGTTCACCGCCTTTGTAATATTCCCCCCGCCGCCATAATACTTTTGGATATCAGAAACTTCTAAAATCGGGCTATGCATAAAAGTACTCCTTTCTTTGTTTTCCTCCATTGTATAGCCTTGACAAAATTCCTGCCATTTCTTTAGATTACATTTCCCTTACAAAAATGTAAGGTCGTAAAAATTCCCTTTGGGAAATGTGAGTTTAATAGCGGTTCCCTTTCCCTGCTCACTTTCCGCCGATATGCCCATATTCATTTTTTCACACAGTTTCCTGCACAAGTAGAGTCCGATCCCCGTTGATTGCGCGCCTCTGCGTCCGTTCTCCCCCGTAAAGCCTTTGTCAAATATGCGAGGGAGATCCGCTTTCGCAATCCCGATCCCGTTGTCTGAAATCAAAAGGAAACAGCCATTCTCATAAGTTCCTCCGCGAAATGACAACCTTAAGCTTCCCTTATGATATTTGACTGCATTGGCAATAATCTGCTCCATGATAAACACACACCATTTTCTGTCCGCAAAGACAGATAACTCCAAATTTTCAAATGCAGGCACTCCGCCTACCTCTATCATCTGTTTGGAATAACTCTTTAACGCCTCTTGCACCAATTCCCGCAAAGTGATCTTTTCCAGTTTAAAATCCTTTTCTAAAGTGGTACTTCTCGCATAAAACAATGCCTGCTCAACAAAATGCCCGATTTTACTCAGCTCATTGTCAATCCGAAGCGTTGTCTCGTTCTTGTCATTTTCAACAATAAGACGAGCGGAGGTAATCGGCGTTTTCACTTCATGTATCCACATTTCAATATATTCGCGGTATTCGTGATTCGCCGCATCGGCTTCCGAGATACGGTCGTTCATAAATTGATCCGTGCTTTTGATCGTCTGATATACCAGTTTTCCATCTAAAAACATGGGCTTTTTCATAAGCTCTGCGAACAATGTCTTATCGTCCAGGCCATCCCATAAACTCCACAATTCTTTATAATATTTTTCCTTCCGCCTGAAATCCCACAAAAAACTGACTAAAAATGCGGCAGAGAATACAATCTCTGCCAAAATGATAAATTCGATCCGCATCTCTGCCATCCAGAAAATCCACCCCGTAAAAATAACCGCTGTCAGACAGGCGGCAATGGAAAACAACTTATCTGCTAAATATTCTGTAATCTTCATACTCGATACCCCAACCCACGTTTTGTCTCCAGATAATCCGGCAGTCCTATCTCCGACAATTTCTTCCGCAGCCGGACGATATTCACATTCAGAGTGTTTTCATCGATAAACTCCTCGTTCTGCCACAGTTCATCCATGATGGCATCTCTCGGTATCACATTCCCTTTATTCAGGATCAGCAGGCGCAAAATACCCAATTCATTTTTTGTCAGTTCTGCTTCCTTGTCATTGCATGACATCGTCGCTCTTAACAGATTGACTTTTAATCCCTTATGAAAAAGCACGGCGTTTGCCCCTGCCTCATATGTCCTTTTCAATATTTTTTGGATGCGGGCGATCAAAACCTGTGCATGATAAGGCTTAGAAATAAAATCGTCCGCACCAATATTCAGGCTCAAAAGTTCATCAAAATCTGTATTCCTGCTCGTCAGGACAATCATCGGCACATCTGATCTTTTGCGTATCTCCCTGCAAACGACAAAGCCGTCCTGAAATGGCAGATTGATGTCAACCAGCACAAGATCCGGCTCCGATTCCAGAATCAAATCCGTAATATGTTCAAAATCATCACTGCTTTCGCAGGCATAACCATATTTTTTTAGAAGGACGATAAGCTCATTCCTGATGGCCGCTTCATCTTCGACAATATAAATCTTCATATCCGCACTTCCTCCTCATATTGTTTATCGGCGGGTTTTTGCATATGATTAAAAGATTCGCCAAAGTCTGTTTCCATTCCGAAAAAGTGTGTTTAAACACATATTTTCGGAATAAAATTGAATTGCGAGATGAAAACGGTATCACAACAATGGGACTGCGCACATTTTTACTGGACGAAAACAGCTTATATATTTAACTCCTTCTCCTCGCCGCAATAATACGCAAAATACCGCTCCCGCAAAGGCTGGTACGCTCCCCGCGGCAGATAAATCCTCCTGCCGTCATCCATCTGCAGCTCTCTTGCATTAAAACTGTCCACATGCCCCAAGTTGACAATATAAGCGATGCCCACCCGCACAAACTCCTCGTAGCGGGAGAGCATCTCATAAATCTCCGTCATGGTGATCCGCAGCAGACATTGGCCGCCATCCACAAAATGCAGATATTGTCTCTTGCCCTGCGCCTCACAATATGCGATATGATCAACTGCGATCCGCTTGATCTTGCCATCGACTCTCAAAAGCAGATACCGTTTGCGCATATCCTCCGCATGTTCCAACAATCTGTCCAATACGGGAAACAGTACCGCGTCCGAGACAGGCTTTACCAAATACTGCGCCGCATCCACGCCAAACGCCTCCAGCGCATGTTCTTTGGAGGTCGTAAGAAAAATAATCTTCCCGCCGCTCCCCATATCCCGCAGTTCTTTTGCCGCCTGAATCCCCATTTTCTCAGGCAGATAGATGTCCATCAGGATAAAATCCGGCTCATATCCCGTTTCTTTCACTTGATAGAGCAAATCTTCCGCGTTTTCAAATCGCTGTGTCAAAAACTCCACGGTGTGCGTCTTCTCATACTTGCGCAGCATTTGTTCCGTCTTGTCCAATTCTGCCGCCTCATCGTCGCAGAGCGCTATCAGATACATATCCTGCACCTCTCCCGTCCCGTACACTTATTTTTTACCATGATAAACATTCAGATGTCGTTTGTCAATCACTATCCGGTGCGGGAATGTTCATAATTAAGCGGAACACAAACAGGCCGCCGTCATTTTTGAAATCATATTCCCCCTCATATTTTTTGGCAGTCTTGATGATACTCAGCACGCCGATACCACCCGTCGCCTCCGGTTTCGGCTGCCCGTTTTTCAGCTCCGTCTCCGGCGTGCAGGTGTTGCTGCAGAAAATGACCAGTTTGTTTTGCTTGGTTCTAATCATCAAATGAATGAGACATTCCCGCTCTCGCGTCTGTCTCTGTACCTCCATGCAGCCGTAAATGGCGTTTTCATAGGCATTCGCCAGTATGGTGATCAAGTCGATATTGGGTATGACCGGCTCCCTGCCCAGCTCCACATCCAGCTTGACGCGAATCCGCGCTTTCCGCGCCTTCTCCGTGTACGCGGAGAGAAGATTGTTCACCGCCGTGTTGGCGCAGATGGTATCCGGAGCGCCCACTTCTGTCTGTCTCTGATATTCCCGCAGATACTTCAACAGTTCGTCATTCTGTCCCCTGCGGGCATACTCAGCGATCACCGTGTTATGATGTCTCGCGTCATGTCGGATCTGTCTGCCGGTTTCCGCGGACTCCTCCAAAAGCTCCATATTTCTCTCCAGAAGACGCTGGTTCAAGTGCATAAGCTGGTTTTCTTTTTGAAACTCTTTCTCCTTTCCGATGTGCAGATAGAGCCGGAACACCAAGAGCTGCAGCGCGCCCGTCAGAAAGAAATTCATTCCCAACTGAAACAGTCGGTAAGGCGTCTGATCTTTGCTATTCGGATTTAAGATAAACCCGATGCCGAAGAGTATACTGATAATCATAATTGTGACGCTGAACCTGTCCAGCTCATGCTCCACATAGTAACTGAATCCGCGGATCGAATCCTTGACCTTCTTCTCGATAAAATACGCCATCAGCAAAATCATGACTGCTCGCGCGATGATGTCCACCCACACATTGCGCTCGAAAAAAAGCACGGCAATCTCGATGCCGCCCACCAGAAATACCGCGAGCAGATAAAAGTTTAACGCCAGCTTGTAGAGCGACAGATAGACGGGGTCTCCACTGAGCCATATGGCAAATACCACAAAACACATATACATGACAAACGCCACCGCTTTTACACAGCTCTCCCAATGCAGCGCATACCATACACAAGCCGCCGCTGTCATCGACACGCCAAAACACAAATAGCAAAAAGCCGTCTTCTTTTTGTCAAACCGAGATTCGCTCATCAGGGAAAATAACAGCATCGTTCCCCCCAGACTCAGCGCAAACCGCAGCATCGCCATCCATACCGAACCGCCTAACATTTCCCTCTCCTTATACTCTGAAAGACGCCACAGTCTGGTTTAAGAGTTCGCTCAGACGGAACAATTCTTTCATCTGCTCAACCACCGCCTCAGAATTGCCGTTGGAATCCTCCGCCGACCGCTCCATGCTCCGCATGGAATCCGCAATCTCATCCACCAATCCCGTAATGGCGACGATGGAATCGTTGATTTCAACCATACTCGCGCTCATTTCCTTGGAAGAAATGCCCAACTCGCCGGAAATATCATGGTAAAACTCCGCATCCTTCTGGTACATCCTTGCAAGCTCCGTCATCTTCTCATAATCTTCCATCACTTTTCCGTTCATAAACTCCAATAGTTTCCCTGAGCTCTCGGACAAAAAGCCGACGTTGCGCACCACGCTCTCGGTCACCTGTCTGATTTTATCGACCGCCTGCTTGGAATTGTCCGCAAGCTGCCTGATCTCGTCCGCCACAACGGAAAATCCTCTGCCGGCCTCTCCCGCCCTCGCAGCCTCTATGGACGCGTTTAACGCCAGAAGATTGGTCTGCGAGCTGATGGCAAGGATCTCTTCCGTCAGAGTGTCTATTTCGTGCACTCTCTGCGCGTCTGTGATGGCTTTCTCCAGTTCCCCTCTGGTCTTTTGATAGAGCGCAACGGCCTCCTGTGCGGACGCCTTGGAGTTTTCATGCTCTCTGCCCGCGCGCTCCATGATGTCGTTAGACTGCTCCGCCGCCTCTCCTGCTTTTCTCGCAACATTCTCCACAGACTCTCCCAACTCCTGCCCGTTGCCGCGGATTCCCTCCGCCAACGCCTGCGCTTTCTTGGTCTGGCCCATCACCTGTCCCACCAGACCGGAGATGCCGGAAATATCGCTGTTCAACACCGTCATTTTGGCGGAAGTTCCCTCGGCGATCGTGCTGATCGTTCCGGCTTCCTGCTTCGTATTCAAAATAATTTCGCGAATCTGCTGACGCACTTCCACGGTGGCAGTTTTAATCTGTTCCGTCTCGTTTTTGTATTCTTTGGGAATGTTCTTATCGACAGACGCATTTTCCGAAAAATCTCCGGAGGCAAACTGTTTCAACATCTGTATGGGAGCCAACATCCTGCCGATCAATCCCGCCATAAACAAAGCCACAAAACCAATGACAACAAGGGCAATCAGAACCGCCACGGCGATCATTGCCATCAGAGAGGCCGTCACATTGGCGGCGGGCGCCACAACGCCCAGCTTCCAACTGCTTCCCTCTATCTCGGCAATCGCAAAATAACAGCTTTGTCCATCATAGTCCGTCAATTTCCTGACGTCGCTATCGATTCCTCCCAGCATCCCCGCCACATCCGGCAGAATATCCGCCACAGCCGTCACCGTGTCCTTTGTGGGTTCATAATTTTTATTTTCATGTGCCACATACTGTCCGTTGCTATCCACGAGAAAGCCGTACACACCTTCCTCATAGTTGATGCTTCCCGTCAAATCCGTCACCGTTTGGAGTGTCACATCCAGGCCGATGACTCCCGCCAGCTCGCCCTGCAGATAGATGGGAGCCGCAATGGTGGTACACATCTGGTTTGTCATTACGTCCCAATAGGGGTCTGTCACAACGGCCTTTCCTTCTGCGGCTGCCGCTTGATACCAACCGCGCGCCGTCGGGTCATATCCCGCCGGAATCTCCGCCTCGCGGTTGGATTGAATAAAGCGACCATCCGGGGTACCGCAATACAGATTCAAAAGCTCTGCCCTTCCGTCCGCATAAATATCCACCGCCGACTGTAGAAAGTCCGTGTCCATCTGTCCGCCGGCCTCTATGGCGGCGGCCGTTCCGTCCGTCAACATTTTCTCATTCTCAATCCATGTGTTGATCTCCTCCGCATACTTATCCGCATTGAGCTGCAAAGCCTGCGTCATATCCTGAACCAGTCGTTTTCCCGCGACCGCCATAATCCCCGCGGTAGTCAAAAGAATACTGCACACCACAATTCCGATTACGCTGATCGTAAGCCTTCCTTTGATTGTCTTTAACATCTTATGTACCTCGCTTTGCTTTGTTTGCTTTGATGGCGCGGGAAAACCAAATGCCTGCTTTGCAGTCACTTGGTTTTCTTCTGCACTCATTCTATCCTACCAGATAAAATTTAGAAAAAAAGTGTTCAGGCATACTTTGCACTTTTTCCGGCATCCATTGCAGACGGGGAGCTCGGCTGATCGGACTGGCATTGGAACAAAAAAATAATTAGGACAACTTCTTTTTCAGTTCTTCTTTCAAATATTCGTACCTGCGGCGCTTTTCTTCCTTTGCAAAATGCACCTCTCGTGACTGAACGGGGTTTTGCTCATAGGAAAGCGCCTCGTCTCCAAACTGCTCGCTTGTCAGATCAAATACACAATCCCCCGCCACATTATAGCAATGATAATTTCCGCCAGGCCGCAATATGCCGCAGACTTCCCCACCAAAAATATCCTGTGCGAGAAATGCCGTGACAGAACACTGGCCCAACGTCTGATTTTCCTTCGTCCAACTGTCCCTCATTCTCGGCGCGCACGTATCCGCACACCAGATTTCCGAAAGCAAGTCATATAAATGCCTGGGGTTCTGAATCTTCCTATATTCATCGGCTACGACAGACACATCGGCCCGCTCCCAGCCATAAAATCGATATTCTTTCATTGCAATCTCTCCTTCTGCCTTCGTTTTATATCATAATGACCGATCTGTAATTTCCCTTAGAATCTTCGTCTCATTTGTCATGGTAAAATCACTAAACCGATAGGAGCGAATCCTTTCCTTTACCATGATCGGAATGAGAAACCCATTGCCGGACAACTTTGCACATCGATTAATAATCGTCTTATTTGAAACCTTTAACATTTTGCTCACATCGATCGGCGTAAACTCATACAAATGTTTCTTCAATAAAAACGCAAGAAATTCTTTCTCTTTCCAATTCAAATAAGAAAGCGCGGCATAAAGACTATCATCACTCGATTCTAATGACAAACTACATACTTTTGATGAATACAATTCAACCATGCGCAGAAAATAATCAATCCAAATTTCAGGATGCGGCGGATTGTCTCTCCCTGAATAATATAATGCCGGCAGTCCCATCTGCAAAGAGCGATAGTATTCATCCGCATCATAAGCAAAATACTCTTCTAAAGAACCGATACCACCAAACCCATATCCATATTTATCCAAAACAAACCCCGACATTAAACGGGCGGTACGTCCATTTCCGTCTTCAAAAGGATGTATCGTTACTAACTGATAATGTACAACTGCTGCCATGATCAGCGGATGGTCATCCGTTGTATTTACATATTGTATCAATTCATCCAATAATCTCGGAATGTCAACATACTCCGGCGGAATATAATCCGGACTTCCCGTCTCAGAATCATATACTGCAAACAGTACTCCAGGAGGCATTGCGCCACGCAAACCTATTTTTTCTTTTGACGCTCCTTTTTGAACCAACGCCTGCACTTCCATAATTAAATCTTTTGAAAAAACCTCATCCGCCCTCACCTTCTCCTCCAAAAGATTTAATGCCATATAGTAATTCCTTACTTCCTGCTCCGGTTTCATAAAATGCCTGTGTGCATCGCCTTCGATCGCTGCATCAGACTGTCTCTCCGTAAGCGGGTTCCCTTCAATTTTATTGGAAGCATACGAACTTTTCTTTTTGGAATTTTTTCTAAGTTTATTGATAGCGGCGGCCGGAATGACAACCGTACTAAAAGAATGACAATTCTTTTCAATAGCAGATATTCTTTTTAAAATATCATTGGTGAGATTTACCTTTATCAGAGCAACCATCTCCTTTTCCATATAATCTTATTATACCAGTCCACAGCTCAAAATTCCATTATTCTTTCACTATTTTTTCACTATTTTTCACTTTAGCGAATAGACAAAATTTTATAGATAGTAGTAAAATAGGTTGAAAATCCGAAAAAATAGTACTATAATTATTGTAATAAAGCATATTTTTGTAGCACATCTGCATTATACACGAATACAATATGGAGGGAATCGTCATGGAAGGACATAAAATGGGAGAATGGAGAACAGATTTTATAGAATTGGTGAAGCAGATGGAAAATGAGGAGCAAATGCGTGATGACACAGGTGTAAGTCAAGAAAATGTGTTCAAATTTTTCCATGAACTGGAACCGAACGAAGAAAAAAATAAAATATCCGAATGGGAAAAAGCAATGGGAATTAGATGATTGAAAATCGGTCAAAAGATAGACGCAATTATCTATTGTAATCTGCTTCCAAAGGCGCTATAACCTCTGGGTTCTGTTTCACCCAAGCCATAGCACAGCTACACAAAACCGTGGTCAGGCGTTCATCTATAAATCCTTTTTTTCCGTTTTCCTTTAGGAGATGTACTAAAATTTCTGCATCATTCAACTCTTCTTTGCTAAAACTATTACCTAATTGAAGATATTTCAAAAAGGTGTCCAACATTTTTTGAAAACCTTCATCCCAGTTGATACAGCCGTTATCCAAAAATTCATGTTGCACCCTGCCTGCGATTCGGATGATTTCTCCTTGTGCTGTCTGCGCTTTTCCATATGCCGGAACAAGATACTCCCAAAGTGCTTGAAATGCCTTGTCCTCGTCTCCTTCTGGAACATTGACAGGCGAAACACCATCATGTACAGGTTTTGTATTATTTTCAGCCATTGTAATTCCTCCCAAAATGTCGAGCTGTAACTGGATTCATTATAACCCTTTTGATTGAAGAAAACAATATTTATCATTCACCCGCAGGAAAATCTTTCATAGCCTCCGCAATATCTGCCCCCGCGCCAATCTCTTGCAGCATCTTCCACCAGGCGGTGCGGGCCTGCGTCCATCCGGGCGTAATCTGGTAATAATCGTCCATATACGGCAGGAAAATACTGTATTCCGTCATAAGGATATCATTCTCATAGATATTTCCCATATCTCTGGCAGGCCAATAGGAAGACGTCCTGACCGCCCTTGTGTATGGAACATCGTTTTCCATGATATAGGAGATAAAGGTTTTGGCGGCTTCGATCCGCTCGCTGCTGTCACTGTCAAAAATGCCGAAACCCCAGATTCCGCCCTGTAGTTTAGGCTCATTCGCATCGGTGGGAAACGCCATGGGAAACACCTCAAAATCCAGATCGGCGTTGTTGAGCGTCTGCTGAACCTCCATAGACTCGTTCCAGCAGAAGCACATAGCCGTTTCCTTTTGACAAAACAGATTGATCGCATCCGCAGAGGTAAGATCCGGTTCAAAGGTAATGCCCTCTAAATCATAAAGAAGCTGCAAAGCCTTTCGGTTGTCTTCGCTGTCAACGGTGTAAACGGTGTGTGCATCATCGGTATAGGCGCCGCCATACAAATTGTTTACGAGGGCGCGCGTTCCCTGATCGCCGCTTTGATTTTTACAATATATCATGCCTACTCTTTCCTGCCCGTTTTCAGTCAGAGCCTGCACTGCCTGGATAAACCCTTCCGTAGTCCAGGTGTGCGTCTCTTCGTCAATGTACTGAAGAGCGCCGGCTTCTTGGAACATATCATAATTGATCGCCATACAGTGAGCGGACATACACAGCGGATATTCATAGTACGCCCCGTCTCCGTGCTGACAGGCTTGTCTTATCGTCTCATAAATTGCGTCGGCCTTCTCAGACTCCCATAAATCAGACAGATCTGCCATCCATCCCTGTTCGCCCCAATTTGCCACAAGGCGCTCCGGCCCTTCCAAAATCAGATCGGGGGGACAGCCATCCAAAACGGCTTGATTGACTTGTTCATCTCCGCTGTCGTAGTTCAGATATGTCACGGAAATATGAATATTGGGATATTCCTTGTGAAATCCTGTCAGTATGTTAGATACCGCCGTGGGATTGCCCCAGTTGCCGACCGGAAAAGTCCATAGCGTCAATTCCACATCCTCCCGGTCATCCGTTTGGTCATCCGATTCGACCTTCGTGGGGTTACTGCCGCAGGAAGCCAAACAAACGGCGGTAATCAGAATACAGATCAAGATCATGTTTTTTTTCATCGCTAACTTGCTCCCTTCATCGATCAGCTATATCAATGCAAATATTCCCCCAACACGGAGAGAACTTTTTCCGGATCCAAAGGCTTTGGCGTATGCGCGTTCATCCCGCAGTCAAGGCACTTTTGAATGTCATCCTGAAAGGCGTCCGCGCTGATCGCAATAATGGGGATGGTCTGCCCATCCTCCCGCTTGAGACTTCGGATGGCCGCAGCCGCTTCAAATCCTGTCATAACGGGCATACGAAGATCCATCAATATCGCGTCGTACCATCCCGGTTCAGACGTCTCAAATTTCTCCACACAGATTTGACCGTTTTGCGCCCACTCCGATTCCAACCCAAATGCGCCGAGAATCTCATGAGCGATTTCCCAGTTCAATTCGTTGTCCTCCGCCAGAAGGAGCCTCCTGCCGGTCAAGTCCACGTCAGATGTCTCATTCTGCTCCTGCTGCGGCGTTTTCGCTTCCACGAACGGGCGCAGGCCATAATACAGTCCGGACCGAAACAGCGGCTTTGATATCACGCCACAGATACCGGCCTTTTGAGCGCTGTCCTCGACTTCATCCCACTCGCCGTTTGTAAGAAGTATGACGGGCAGCTTTGATCCAAAACGATCGGATAACTCCCGGGCAGCCGTTTTTCCCTCCTGCCCCTTGATATTCTGATCCAGCAGGAGCATATGATAAGGCTCGCCCCTGCCGCTGCATTCCTCTATCATCTGAAGCGCCTGCCGGATATCTGTCGCATAGTCCGCCTCCAACCCAATGGATTCCAACACGGAGACGGCCAGGCTGCCCACCGTTTCATCCTCATCCAGAACCAGAACACGTTTGGTCGGCAGCTTCAGCTCTTTCTCTTCGCCCGTGGTGATTTCCATATCTATCGCGACATGAAAATGACTGCCTTTTCCCTGCTCGCTCTCCACGGTGATAGCGCCGCCCATAGCGTCCACAATATACTTGGTGATCGTCATGCCCATTCCGGCTCCGGCCTCTTTATCCACGCGGGCATTGTCCTCTCTCGCAAACGCCTCAAATATTCTTTTCTGAAATTCCTTGGACATGCCGATACCGTTATCTCTGACATGCAGGTGAGAACGGATATAGTCTTTCCCCTTTGGAGAGGGTTCTTCATACAAATCAATGGTAATGGTGCCGCCCTCCGGAGTAAACTTTACCGCATTTCCAACAATGTTTAACAGGATTTGACTCAGACGGATCCTGTCCGAGCAGACATTTTCATGGTAAATCTCATGTACATAAATACGAAACTGCTGCTCTTTCTCCTGAATCTGCGCCTGACTGATGGTTGCGACATTCTGCATGATCTCGCGAACGGAAATCGGCTCCATATTCAATATCAGATTGCCGCTCTCAATTTTGGACATATCCAACATATCGTTGATCAGTCCCAGCAGATGCCTGCTGGACACATGGATCTTCTTTAAGCAGGAACGCACTCTGGGCGGGTTATCCAGATTGTTGATCGCGACGCTTGTCATCCCCATAATGCCATTCATCGGCGTGCGGATATCATGGCTCATATTGGACAGGAACTCACTCTTCGCCCTGTTGGAACGCTCTGCGTACATCTGCGCCTGTTCCGCGGTCTTTCTGGCGTCGTCCAACACATGCATATGCATTTTCGTCAAACGGTAATACCCTGCAAAGACAATCAGCAGTGCGCCAATGATCAGACAGCAGCCGCCAAAGGAAATGCCGGACCATATTCTCTGAAGCATATTGACAGTTTTATCCAACGTACTGTGGGAAACCTTCAAAAGCAGATGCCACTCCGAATTGGGAAGATTAGTACAATAGACGTTCCATCTCTCGCCCGCGATCAGGACTTCGCTGGTATAATCGATGTCGGTCTCCAGCGCATTGCGAAGTTCATTTGCATACTGGGCAGGCTTTTTCCCGCCGCAGGTCTCATATAAGTCCCCCACTCGATCAAAATAATTTGTCTCTGCGATATCGCTGTTATGTAAAACATAGCTGCCGTCATTGCGGATAATGGAATATTCTATGATGCCGCTTTGAATATTGCTGTCCAATGTTTCACGCAGGTAACTGGTGGGCAGTCCGGCCACCAGCGCGACGCTTGTAGTCCCATCACTCATGGGGTAAACCGCCGGCACTCCGACCAATACGATCGGTGTCCCCGCTTCGTCCGTTCCCGCACAGACATTGTATTTGCCTCCCTGAAAGGAGCGCTTCAATGCCTCCGGCACATCCGCCGTCATCTGGGAACCATAGATCATATGGAAACTGCCGTCCTCCGTATAAAATGCCAAGTACTCAAATCCGGCGGAGCGGGCATTGTATGTGAGGGCAACTCTCATGGAGGTTTCTCCCGTAATGCGTTCGGGGGGAACCGAATTGACTAACGATTCCACCTGGGACAGTCGAAGTTCAATGATCGTTCCAAAATGGGAGGATACCTGTTCGCTGATTCCCGACATATAAAAGACACCCATCTCCCGAATGGCATCTTCTGCCAAGAGATTGATGCATAGCGCCTGGACGATAAATATAAAGATACAGAAAAGTGATACACAAATACGACTTGTATTTAGAAAACGTGTCGTTCTTTTTTCCATGATTTTCATCTCCTGAAAAAATAATTGCACCATCTGTTACAAAGAATTGCTCGTGTTTCCGTTTTACATATTGAAAGTCTAGTATCTGCGCCGCTCCTTAAGCTCCTCATAGAGCAGACAATAATTCTCGTACCGCCTGCGGCTGATTTGTCCATTCTCCACCGCGTCCCGCACGCCGCATACGGGTTCGCTTATATGAGAGCAGCCGCCAAAACGGCAATCGCGCTCATAGGATGTAAATTCCTCATAAAATCTTGACAGTTCCTCCTTCTCCAATCCAAATAGCCCCAGAGAGCTAAACCCCGGCGTATCCAACACATAGGTCTCCTGATCCATGGCGATCAGCTCGGAATGTCTGGTGGTGTGGCGGCCTCTCTCAATCTTCTCACTGATCCGGCCGGTCTCCATGACCACTCCTTTTTGCAGACAGTTGATGAGGGATGATTTTCCCACACCGCTTGGGCCTGCCACAGTGGTCGTCTTATTTGCGAGAACCGTTTTCAGCGCGTCGATCCCGATCTCCTTCTCGGCGCTCACAGGCAAAACCACATACCCGGCCCTTTGATACATCTCCTCATAGGAGCGTATAAGTCCTCCTTCGTCCAGATCGATCTTGTTGAGACAAATGACGCAGGGGATATTCTGCTGTTTCATCATAATCAAAAAACGATCCAACAAATTGAAATTAGGCTGTGGTTTCACCACGGCAAAGATCACCAACGCCTGGTCCACATTTGCCACCGCCGGACGGATCAGCTCGCTGTGCCTTGGAAGAATCTGCGTGATATTCCCCTCCTTAGCCTCCTCGTCCAGGACTTCCAGCTCCACATCGTCCCCCACAAGCGGCTTCTTCTTATCCTTGCGAAAGACGCCCCGCGCCTTGCACGCATAGACACCGTCGCGGCTCTTCACATAATAGAAACCCGCGATCCCTTTTATGATCTTTCCTCTCATCCCGTCGTATCCTGCGTAAACTCTACTCTTCTGGTAAAAGATTTGCTCTCCGTGCTGCCCGGCAGATTGATCGTGGCTCCGGTCTCCGGGTCAACCGTGGTGCCGCCGTCCGTGGTCACGGTATAGGTGATGGTGATGGTGCCGCCCGCGGAGGTCAACCCGAAATAGTTGGCTGACTGCGGGAAACTGCTGGTGTTGGTATCCAAAAGAACCACGCCGTCGTCCGTCTCCAGCTTCACATTGACTTCCGTCCCCGAGACATAGTCCGGCGCCTCCTCCACAGTGGGCGCCGTGATGCTGGCGCTGTATCGGTAGGTGACGGCCTCCTTGCCCTTGCTCACCCGAAGGTCGATCTTGGTATCCGGATCCACATAGGAGCCGTAGGAATAACTCTGATAACAGACTTGCCCTACCTCCACCTCGCTGCTGTACACATAACTCACGCTGCTGACCTCCAGTTGCGCCTCGATGGCTCTGGCCACAGCCTCCTCCTCGGTCAGACCGATCAGCTTGGGCACACTCACACGCCCGCGCCCGACGCTCACTTCTATCGTAATGACAGTCCCTCTGGGCGCTTTATTTCCACTCTCAGGCATCTGAGAGATCACATAATCCTTCTCCACCGTGTCGGAATTGCTCTCCGTCCGGTTGACCAAAAAGCCTGCCGAGGTCAATTCCCTGGTAGCCTCCTCTGCGGTCTTGCCTGCCACCTGCGGAACCTCGATCCCCTCCGTCCCCGCGCTCACAGTCAGCGTGACCGTGCTGCCGGTCTGAATGGAAGAACCCACCGAAACGTCCGCGCTGATCACCTCATCCGCAGGAACGGTCTCCGACTCCACATAAGCGACCTCCACCAACAGCCCTAACGCCGTCAGCGCGCTCCTCGCATCCTCCACACGCTTCCCCGTCACAACGGGCATATCCACCCGAAGCTCCTCCGTCTGTGTCTCGGAACTGATAATCGGACTGTCCCAGCCTTCGGCCTCCTCTCTATCTCCAAATATTTTCCACACAACCACGATAAAGATCGCGCAGATAATGATTCCGCCGAGCACGGCCAAAACGGTAGTCACTTTCTCCATCTTCGGGTCGTAGTCATAGTCGTCCCCGTCCTCATACTCCTCCTCGCCCTCGTACAGGGACTCCGTGTCGGAGCGCAGCCGCAGGGGTTCCTCTTCCTCCTCGTACTCCTCCTCGCTGTGATAGGCGGAATGACGCTTGATCTGCGCCATATCATTGTCGGAGATCATGCGGGTGCCGCCGTCCATATCAGGATCGTTCACCACCACAAAATCATCATCCGGATTGAGCAAAGACTGTTTTAAGTCCGCGATCAACTCCTGAATATCCTGATAGCGGCGATCCGGCGACTTCTGGCAGCACTTTAAGACGATACTCTCCACACTTCCCGGGATCTCCGGCACATACTCCTTGGGAGAAGGCATCTCCTCCTGAATATGCTTGATGGCGATCGCCACCGTGGTCTCGCCGTTAAAGGGCACTCTCCCCGTCAACATCTCAAATATAGTGATACCCAGAGAATAGATATCGCTCTTGGCGTCGCTGTAGCCGCCTCTGGCCTGCTCCGGCGAGGTATAATGCACGGATCCCATGACATTTGAGGTGATGGTGTTGCTGGTGGCCGCCTTGGCAATGCCAAAATCCGTCACCTTCACCTTGCCGTCCTTGGAAATAATGATATTCTGCGGCTTGATATCCCTGTGAATGATATGATTGTTATGAGCCGCCTCGATCCCCATGCTCACCTGGATCGCGATGCTCACCGCCTCCTTGTAGGACAACCGCGCCTTTTTCTCAATATACTTCTTCAATGTGATGCCTTCCACCAGTTCCATCACAATGTAGTGCATACCGCTTTCCTCGCCCACATCGTAGACGTTCACAATATTGGGATGCATCAACCCCGCAGCCGCCTGGGCTTCAATGCGGAATTTGGAAACAAAATTCTCATTCTCACTGAACTCCTGCTTCAATACCTTGACTGCCACAAAACGGTTCAGCTTGTGATCTTTTCCCTTGTATACATCCGACATCCCGCCCGTACCGATCTTTTCCAAGATCTCGTAGCGCTCACTTATCATCATTCCGATTTTAACCATACTATCCTCCATGCCGCTGCTTTGCAGCGACTCAAATCTGGATCAAAGACGGCGCAGACAACGGTATCCTGATCACGGTTCGATCAAGACTACAGTGATATTGTCCTTGCCGCCGTTCTCGTTGGCAGCCCTCACCAATTCCTGGGATTTCTCCACGATATCCCTCGCTCCGCTCAAGATCATGCGGATTTCCTCATCTTCCAGCATATTTGTCAAACCGTCTGTGCACATCAGCACAAGGTCGCCTTTTTCCAATCCTACGGTAAAGAAGTCTACCTCCACCGTCTCACTGACGCCCACCGCTCTGGTGATGATATTCTTGTCGCGGTGATGCCGCGCCTGATCTCTGTCGATACCGCCCATTCTCACCATCTCCTCGACGAGGGAATGGTCTCTGGTGATCTGCCTGATCTCCTTATTGTTGACCACATACAATCTGCTGTCACCCACATTTGCCACGTAGAGACAGTTATTCACAAAAGTGGACGCCACCACGGTAGTGCCCATGCCTTCATACTCCGGTTTCTCCCCTGCCTGCCTGTAGATCAGCGAGTTGGCCACCGCAATGGCATGCCCCAAGATCTGTACCGGATTCGTTTCAGAAGAGGACGCCACCTTCTCCACAATGGTCTGCACCGTGACCTTGGCGGCGTAATCTCCGGCGTTATGTCCGCCCATACCGTCTGCAACAATGAACAGATTGGGAAGATTGCCGCTTAACTTCTCTGAAGTATACGCATAATCCTGATTTACTTTTCTTTTTCTGCCGATATCCGTTATGGAAAACGTCTTAAGCACGTTTCATTCCTCCATTGGTCACGAGGTCATTTCTTCTTGGTATCTGCGTCGCAGTTGTCCGCACGCGCCGTCGATATCTCGTCCCATTTCCCTTCTAATAGTAACATTTATTTGATTTTTTTCAAGCATATTTTTAAACATCTGCGTTCTGTGGACATCTGATTGTACGAAACTCCGCTCTTTTACGGGGTTTACAGGAATCAAATTAATGTGGCAGCAAAGAGGCCCACAGAGCGCGGCAAGCGCCTTCGCGTCCTTCTCGGTATCGTTGACACCCTTTATCAGGCTGTACTCAAAAGTGATCCGCCGCCCCGTCCTCTTATAATAATAATCACACGCTTCCATCAGATTGGAGATCGCATACCGCTCCGCCACCGGCATCAGGCGCTTTCTCTTCTCGTCGTCCGCAGCGTGGAGGGACAATGCCAGCGTGATCTGCAGCCGCTCCTCCGCCAGCCGCCGCATGGCGGGCAAGAGTCCGCAGGTGGACACCGTGATATTCCGCTGACTGATGTGGAGCCCGTTTTCATCCGTCAACAGTCTGATAAATTGCAGCAGATTATCATAATTATCTAACGGCTCTCCAGTCCCCATGACCACCACATGAGATACCCGCTCCCCTGTGGCGGCTCTGATGGCGTAGACCTGATCCAACATCTCGGAGGGTAAAAGATTCCGCTCCAGCCCGTCTAAAGTGGACGCGCAGAACCGACAGCCCATACGGCATCCCACCTGAGAGGAGATGCACACACTGTTGCCATGCTTATACCGCATCCAGACGCTCTCCACCACATTCCCGTCCGACAGGGCAAAGAGAAATTTCCTGGTGTCGCCGTCTTTCGACTCTTGCACCCGCACCGTCTGTAATGCCGTATAATCATACCATTCCCGCAGCCGCTCTCTGAGTCCCTTGGAGAGATCGGTCATCTCCTCAAAGCTTCGCGCGCACTTCACATGCATCCACTGATAGAGCTGTCTCGCCCGAAAGGGTTTCTCCCCCCGTCCGGTGAGTTCCTCTGTCAATTCCTCCAGAGAAAGGGATTTGACATCCCGCCTCTCTTTCACCGTTTCCGTTTTTTCCATAAGTTCCGCCATATGTGCACCATCTCTCCCGAATCCGCAGACTTCCTGTCGCTTACTATCACTTACTCTTACTATGCCTTGCGCCTCAGCCTGGCAAAAAAGAAACCGTCCGCATCCATATATCCGGGGAGCATCTGTATCCCTGTATTCTGTGAGGAAGCCTTCCCGCACACCGCCTGCTTTTGTCTGACCAAGTCCCGCTGCGCCTTCAAGTTTTCCGGCAAGTCATCCGGATCCGCGGGCTCAAAAGGGAACTGCTCCAGGATCCACTCCACCATCTGCTCATTCTCCGCGCGGTGAATCGTACAAGTACTGTAGAGAAGGATGCCGCCGGGCTTCACATACTGCCAACTGTGGGCTACGATCTGTCTCTGCAGCTTTACGATCTCCGAGAGACTCTCCGGTGTGGCGCGGTACTTGATATCCCGCTTCCTGCTCATCACGCCGAGGCCCGAACAAGGCACATCCAACAGCACCACATCCGCCTGACCCAGATAATTCTCGTCTGTCTGCGTGGCGTCGTAACGCTCTGTGATCACATTGGATATCCGCATACGCCTTAGATTTTCTTCCAGTATGGCGAGCTTCCCCTCCGTGAGATCCCGCGCCAGCACACGCTCTGCCTTTTCGGCGGCGAACATACTCTTTCCGCCCGGCGCCGCACAGACATCCATGACAAAATCTCCTCTGTGGATCCCGGCCGCTTCCACCGCCAGAGCGGAGCTTACGTCCTGCACGGTGAAGATCCCCTGCGCAAAACCGGGCAGGGAGCGGACTCCCTCCACATTTTCCAGCGTGTACAGATTCCCCAGATAAACGCTTCTGTTTGCAATGACACCCATTTCTTCCATCTCATGCAAAAAACGGCTTCGCTCTGACTCCGCCAAATCTGCCCGAAACCGAATCGTCACCGGATGGACTTTCAGCGCTCCCTCTAACAGTGTCTCCGCAATCTCAATCCCGTATTCCTCCATCCACATGCGAACCAGCCATTCGGGGACGGAGTATTGCACAGAAAGTCTGCGGATGCCGCCGTCGCTTTCATCCGGCAGGGCAAGCGCCCCCTTTTGCTTGGCGAGATTGCGCAGCACGGCGTTGACAAATCCCTTTAGGTTTTGAAAACCGCGCTTTTGCGCCAGCTTACATGCTTCGTTGCAGACCGCGCTGTCCGGCACGGCGTCCAGATAAAGCAGTTGATAAGCGCTCATGCGCAGCAGACAGCGGATCAGAGGTTTCATCTTTCTCACGGGCGTGGAGGAGATCTGATCCAGATCATAGTCCAGTTCGATTTGCCTCTCTATGGTTCCCTCCGCCACTCTCTTGATAAAAGCCTTATCTCTGCCGTCCAGATAATCGTATTTATCCAAAACAGAAGCGATAAGGCGGTTGGAAAACACATCCTCCCGCTCCAACGTCAGCAAAATATCCAGCACGATCTCCCTGGGCCCAAACGACGCCTCCCTCATATCGATCCCTCCTGCGGCCGCAACTGCCGCCAGACATGCTCCTTACCTCACACTCCCATTTTCTCCAAAGAACTCGCCGGGGACTATCCTGACCCCCAGCAGAAAGTCATGGGTATTCATACGCTTTTTCCCTTCCAACTGCAGCTCGTAGATGCGCAGACTGCCGACCCCTGCCGCCACCTCGATATAATCCTTCGTGACGGCGGTCACTTCCGCGGGCGTCACGGACATCCCCGCCACCTCCTTCACGGCCTCCACCGGACTCACCGGCACGGCCTTCCACAGCTTCAACTGCCTGCCACGGTAAAAAGTGTATGCGCTGGGCCAGGGATCCAATCCTCTGATCAGTCGATCCAACTCTACCGCACTTTTGCCAAAATCGATCCGACCCATCTGCTTTTCGATCAGGGGCGCATAACTGGACAACTCCTCTTTCTGCTTCTCGGGCGCCAGTTTCCCCTCTTCCAAGAGGACAAGCGTCTTTGTCACAGCTTCCCCGCCCAAGACCATAAGCTTGTCGTGGAGCGTCTGAAAGGTGTCCGTATCCAGGATCTTGACCTTTTCGCGGTACAGCATATCCCCACAGTCCACCCCCAGGACCATCTGCTGGATGGTGACGCCGGTCTCCTCCTCCCCGTCGATGATCGCGTGCTGAATCGGCGACGCGCCTCTGTATTTGGGAAGCAGGGACGCGTGGACGTTGAGACATCCGTACGGCGGGATATCCAATATCTCCTGAGATAAAAACTGCCCGAAAGCCGCCACAATATACACATCCGCAGGGTATTTTAACAGCTCCTCCACCGCCTCGGGGGTCTTGATGCGCTTAGGCTGCATCACGGGGATCCCGTGCTTTAAGGCACATTCCTTCACAGGCGGATAGGTTGGCTGTCTGCTCCTGCCCTTCGGTTTGTCCGGCTGTGTCACCACCGCCACCACTTCATGCCCTGCCCGCAAAATCGCCTCCAGCGCGCCCACGGCAAAATCGGGCGTTCCCATAAAAACAATCTTCATAGCCGCTACTCCTCATCCTCAGGAACCACATCCTGCAGTTCCCCTTCCACTTTTTCCACATACAGATGCCCTTCCAGATGATCCAGCTCATGGCAGATCGCTCTGGCCAAAAGCTCCGTTCCCTCCACCTCGATCGGCTTCATATTCACATCCAGCGCCACCACCTTCACATAGTCCGGTCTGGTCACGGTGCCGCTCTTGCCGGGCACGCTCAGACACGCCTCGCTGCCTGTCTGTTCCCCGCTGCTTTCCACGATCCTGGGATTGATGAAGATGTACGGATCCTCACCCGTGGTGTCGATCACCACGATCCGCTTTAAAATGCCCACCTGCGGAGCTGCCAGACCTACGCCGTTCGCCTCGTACATCGTCTCCAACATATCCTCGATCAGCTCTTTGACGCGAGGCGTCATCTCGATCACCTCCTTGCATCTCTTGGTCAGCACTTCATCTCCATACTCTCTGATATTGCGTATTGCCATTTCCTTCTCCTCCACTGATGCAAACTCTCTTATCACAAGATGTTCATGGGATCAAAATCAAACTGTACCGTCTCCTCCCTGGCCGGAAGGAACTGCAATTTTTCCTCCAGCACATCCTTTATGTAGATCAGCCGCTCGTATTTTCCATGCTTTACATAAAATACATATCGGAAGATATCGTTGACCTTTCCGATGGATGCAGGCGCAGGCCCGATCACGCTCACGGCGTCCGACCTGCTGTTCTCCCCTATAGACTTTACCACGTCTGATAGCTTTTCCGCAAGCTGTTTTGCAGCATCTTCCCTTTTTCCGTAAATCTGCACCGCCATCATATGCTCTACGGGCGGATAGCCGGACAATTCTCTGTACAGAATCTCCTCCTCGTAAAAGCCCTCGTAATCCTGCTTCGCCGCGTGTATTACCGCGTAGTGCTCCGGCTGGTAAGTCTGGATCACCGCCTCGCCGGGAAGCGTTCCTCTGCCAGCCCTGCCCACCGCCTGGGTGAGCAACTGAAAAGTCCGCTCGCCGCAGCGGTAATCGTTTGCCCCCAGGGACAGATCCGCAGCCAGCACCCCCACCAGAGTCACATTGGGGAAATCATGCCCTTTGACGATCATCTGCGTCCCGATCAGCACATCCGCCTCCCCGTTAGAAAAAGCGGATAAAATGCGCTCGTAACTATCCTTTCCCTTGGTGGTGTCCCCGTCCATGCGCAGCGTCCGCGCCTGCGGAAAAAGTTCTTTGAGTTTTTCCTCGATCTGCTGGGTGCCCGCCTTGAAACCCATGATATATTTGGAACCGCACTTGGGACAGTGCGCAGGTTTTGGAGTCTCATAGCCGCAGTAATGGCACAGAAGCTTCCCGTCCTTGTGCTCGGACAGCGACACGTCACAGTGCGGACATTTCATCACCTGCCCACAGGCGCGGCAGGAGACAAACCCCGCGTATCCGCGGCGATTCAAAAAAAGCATACTCTGCTGCCCCTTTTGAAGCCTGTCAGCCAGAAGCTCTTTTAGTTTCCTGCTGAAAATGGAACGATTCCCCTCCCGCAGCTCCGCCCGCAGATCCACCACGGACACATGCGCAAGCGCGCCCCCCGACAGACGCTCCTTTAACCGAAACAATCGATACTCGCCCTGCATCGCGCGATAGTACGCCTCCAAAGAGGGCGTCGCAGAGCCAAGCACCACGCTGGCCTTCTGCAGTCTGGCAATCTCTAAGGCCGCCTCCCTGGCGTGATACTTGGGTGTGCTCTCACTCTTGTAACTGCTCTCATGCTCCTCGTCCACCACGATCAGTCCCAGCCTGGGAAAAGGGACAAACAGCGCAGACCTGGGCCCGATGATCACATCGATCTCACCCTTCTTGGCGCGCTCACATTGGTCGTACTTCTCTCCCTGCGACAGACTGGAATTCATCACGCTGACCCGCTCACCGAACCGTCTGTAAAACCGCAGCAAAGTCTGATAGGTCAGGGCGATCTCCGGAATCAGCACCACCGCCTGCCTGCCTCTTTGAATCGTCTCAGCGATCAACTGCATATACACTTCGGTCTTGCCGCTGCCGGTAATGCCGTGGATCAGATACGTTCCCGTCCTGCCGGCGTCAAAATCCTGCAACACTTCTGTCACGATACGTTGCTGCTCTCTGCTCAGTTCCTTTGGCTTTTCCCCCGCTTCGGAGAATTTCACCGGATTTCTGTAATCGGTGGCGCTGCTCACAAGAAGAGCGCCCGCCCGCTCTAGGCTGTGCACCGTGGCGGCGCTCACCCCCAGGCGGCCCGTGATCCACTCGTAGGGCAGCTCCTCCTGGTCGGCCAGCTCCCGCAGAAGCCGCGCCTTCGCCGTCTGGCGCTTCCGCTCGCACTCGCCCAAAAGAGAAATCACTGCCTCCCTGTCCAGGATCCGGCGTATTTTTTTCCGCTCTAACTGTTTTACCGCGCGCTTGGCGGGGAGCACGGTCTTGAGCGCCTGGATCATCGTCCCCCCGTAATGCCGCCGCAAAAAAGCGGCCACAGCGATCATCTGATCTTCCACACCCACTCCCTTTTTGGCGATTCCGGCGATCTCCTTTGTGCGGGCAGGGTCAAATTTGCAGTCGTCCCCCAGCGCCACACAATATCCTTTGCGCAGCACATTCCCGTTCCCAAAGGGCGCCATGACGCACATCCCGACTTCCAACGAGTCTTGCAGTTTCTCCGGAACGCGGTACTGAAACGTTCTATCCAATTTTTCATGGGAAATATCTATGATAATATCTGCGTAGCGTCCGCTCAACTGCGTTCCTCCAAAATTTCCTGTATGATCACGCGCTCATCCATGGGGTATTTTACGCCCTTGATCTCCTGGTAATCCTCATGTCCTTTGCCCGCCAAGACGATGATATCTCCCGGCTCTCCGTGGTCTATGACATAGCGGATGGCCTCTCTCCGGTCGCAGATCTCCACATATTTTCCAGCGGTGCGCCCGATGCCTGTCTTGATATCTTCTATGATGTCCTGGGGTTCCTCGAAGCGGGGATTGTCGGAGGTGATCACTGTCAGATCCGCCAGTTTGCCGCTGACTTCCCCCATCTCAAAGCGGCGCTGCCTGGAGCGGTTGCCCCCGCAGCCGAAAAGACACACCAGCCTGTGGGGTTGATACTCCCGCAGCGTCACAAGCAGGCTTTGCAGCGCCATGGCATTGTGCGCATAGTCGATGAGCAACGTAAACTGATCCGACACCTTTACCATCTCGATGCGCCCCTTCACGGTGGCGGTGAGCAGCGCTTTTTGGATATCCTGCCTGCGCACCTTAAAATGTCTGCAAATAGCGATGGCAGCCAGAGCGTTGTACACGCTGAACCGCCCCGGCGTGCGCACCTCTACCTCAAAATTCATCAACCCTTTCACTGAAAAAGCCACGCCCAGCTCGCCGGGTCTGCGCACCAGACGCAGATCAGCGGCCCGAAGCATACACGCCTCCCCCATGCCAAAGCTTTCAAGCTGACAGGTGGCCGAAGCCGTCACCTGCCTCCAATGACTGTCGTCGCCGTTTACGATGCCCACATGGCACTGGCGAAACAACAGACTCTTGCAGGCCAGATATTCTTCGAAGCTGGCGTGCTCATTGGGGCCGATGTGATCCGGCTCCAGATTGGTGAAGATCCCGTAGTCGAACACAAACCCCTGCGTCCGATGGAGCATCAACGCCTGGGAGGATACCTCCATCACCACCACATCCAACCCCGCCTCCACCATCTGCGCAAAATATTGCTGTAACAGATAGGACTCTGGCGTAGTGTTGTCCGCGTGAATATGGGTATCGCCGATGATCTCCTCTATGGTTCCGATCAGCCCCACCTTATAGCCGGCGTTTTCCAGGATCGTCTTCACCAGATAGGTGGCGGTGGTCTTGCCCTTTGTGCCCGTAATGCCGATCACTTTTAATTTCTCCGCCGGATGTCCGAAATAAGCTGCAGAGATAAACGCCATGGCGTACCTGGTATTCTCCACGCGGATGACAGTCACATCCTTATCCGACACCCCCTGCACTTCCTTGGAGACGATTAACGCCCCGGCTCCCTTTTCGACCACATCCTGCGCATAATCGTGTCCGTCAAAATTGGCCCCCTCGATGCAGATAAACAGACAATCCCTTGAAACCTTCCTGGAGTCGTATACCACCCCTGCCACATCCCGATCCACGTTTCCCTGTGCGCAGGTATATTTCAGACCTTTGAGCAAATCTGCTAATTTCATATTGTGCACCTTCCTCAAAAACAAGTATAAAAAAGAGTTTTGTTTTATTTTACTCTATTTTCCGTTTTTCTACCACCCCAAAAAGAAATTTTTCGGCGTCCCCCAGCCGCCTCTCAGACACGCAGAAAGGTTCCGGACGCCAGCCGGAACCTTTCCTTTTTCTTATGAGGGGGGGAAATCGCTAATGAAATCGCTTTCCTTAACGATCTGATAACATCATAATGCCCAAATGTGTCCATTTTGTGTTCAATTTGTGAGATAAAAATGAAAAAAGTATAATCAAAATAAAACTCAGCAATAATGCTGCATGATAAACTGTACTTCCGTCTGCCCTCTGTAGGTATTCAAGGAGAGCTGATAGGCGGCCGAGACCGAATAGGCCCTCCCCGCGCCCCGCTCATACAGGGCCTCCCCGCTTCCGGGGCCGTATTTTTCGTCCAAAAAAGCCTCAAATCGCTCCAGATCCCCAAAAAACACCATCTGCGCCTCCATGCCCTCCGGCGTGCGCACTCTGTATCTGGCAAAATTCTTGTTGGCCCCCATCTTCACACCCGACAAAAAAGTCAATTCTTTTTGGGCAAAAAGAGGTTTGGGATTCCCCACGCCAAAGGGTTCCAACAGCGCCAGTTCTTCGGCAAGCTCCTCGTCTGCGTAGGAAAGAGGCATGGGCACATCGATATGCACTCTCGGCGCAAAGTCCTCCTCCGCAAGGCCGCAGTCCTCATTTAACGCCCGCCGCAGCGCCTCGATATCCTCCTCCCGCATGGAGAGGCCCGCCGCCAGCTTATGCCCGCCAAACTTGGTAAAATACTGCTTTACGGCGCTCATATGCTCGTACATATGATACCCTTCTATGGAGCGGCCGGAACCCTTGACGCCCTCCTCCCCCCTGGTGAGCAGAAATACCGGATGATTGTATTTTTCCCGAAGCCGTCCGGCGATAATCCCCGCCAGGCTCTCATGCACATGGGGCAGAAAGATCACCATGACAGGATCTTTTTCCAGATGTCTCTCTTCTATGTAGGCGATCGCCTCCTGCACCCCTTTCTGGGTCAGGCTCTTACGGCTGTCGTTTAAATCTTTCAGCTCTCTGGCCGCGCGCATGGCCTCCGCCTTCGTGCCGCTCTGTAAAAGTTCCAGCGCCCGCCCCGCCGTGTCCAGCCTGCCCGTGGCATTGAGACAAGGCCCTATGATAAACCCGAGATGATAAGCCGAAAGGCTGTTTCGATCGATGCCGTTGACCTCCGCAAGCGCCCGTATCCCCTCATTCTTGGTACAGCGCAGCCGCGCAAGTCCCTCCTTCACCAAAATCCGGTTCTCGTCTTTTAACTCCATGACGTCACACACGGTAGCGATGGCGGCAAACTGTAAAAACTCATCCATGGCTGTCTCCAAACGTTTATCTTTCGTCCGCTCCCACAAAGCCTGCATACATTTGTAAGCCACCACGCCGCCGCAGATCTGGGGAAACGGATAGGTACAACCCGCCTGTTTGGGATCCACCACCGCCAACGCCTGGGGCAGAAGTTCTCTCTTCTCCCCGTTTTCCATGACATAGGGAACCTCGTGATGGTCTGTGACAATGACGCCGATCCCCATAGCGTCGGCCAGCTCGATCTGCTTGGCCGCCGCAATGCCGTTGTCACAGGTGACGATCAGCTCTATGCCATCTTCCCCCGCCTCTTTGATCAAATGCTCGTTGAGTCCGTAGCCGTCATGGATGCGGTGGGGGATCGCCGTGTCCGCCTTTGCTCCCAACAGTTGCAGTCCCCTGGTCAAAATATAGGAGGAGCAGATCCCGTCCACGTCATAGTCGCCAATGACGCGGATGCGCTTTTCCTTCGCGACCGCCTGTAAGATCTCCGCCACCGCGCGGTCCATATCCTTCAGAAGCCACGGGGAATAACAGTCCTGCAGCGTGCCGTGAAGAAATTTTTCCACCTCCGCCTCCGAAGTCAGATCGCGATTTCGCAAAATTCTGGCCAGGACAGGATTGATGTGAAATTCCTCCGCCCACTTATTAAAATCCGCTCTTTTAGCAGCCACAAACCATTTTTCCATCCTGATCCCCATTTCTGAGCGACTTGTCGCGAAGAGGCGACGAGAAATTCGCGAAGGCGATTTCTCGTCTGCCATCAAGGCTATTTGTTTTCGCTCAGAAACAAATAGCCGATTGAAAAATAAGCTATCGAGCTTATTTTTCAATCTAATCCCTCATTTTTTCTTTTCATTCCAGACAAATGCCCCGCCGCAGTCTGTCGGGGTATGGCTAAAATAGCATAACCTCGTTTTTTTGTCAACATTCATTTTGGATACACCTTGGATACCACTTTGCTACAACCGGTCGGTATAGTAAACAACGATGTTAAAAAACAGGAGGTTAAATCAACATGAGAAAAAAGAAAAAGTACGTCAAGTATATCACGGCGCTTCTGTGCGCCGTCGTCCTGTCCGGTTCCCTGGGAAGCTGCGGGAAACCGGAAGGAGGGGAGAGCGCGCCTCAGCCGGAGAGCGGCCGCTACACAGAGACCGAAGTCGCGCTACCCGGGGAATTGGCGGATTACAGCGTCAGACAAATCTTTGCTGTGGAAGACGAAGTGCATCTGCTTGCCACAAAGCAGGAAGACGGCCACACCCACTTTCAGGAATGGTCATACAAAGAGGAAGGCTTTGAGGACGTGACAGGAGACTGGCTCGCCTCTTTTACATTGGACTGTGGGGATTGGCTGGAAACCATGCTTCTGCAGGACAAAGACGGCGTGCAATATCTGTACGCTGGCTACGTCGCGGCGGGCGAGGACGCCTACAAATCCCATCTGTGGAGAGCCGAAGGCGGGGAGGTGAAAGAGATCACCCCCGAAAAGTGGACGATCCCCGACGAAGATTGGGGGAGCTATGAGCGGGTTCTGACCATGGCGGCCTTAGAAAACGGCTCCCTCTTCTCCGTCTCCTACTCCTCCCTGGATCTTTTGTCCGGAGAGGACGGCAGCGTGCTGACAAGCGAGGACGCCTCCGATTACATGGACGCGAATGTCTTCACGGACGGAAAAAATCTATACCTTTCTTCCCCGGACGATTCCGGCGTCTCCATCGAAAAGCGTCCGGAGGGCAGCGCGGAGGACGCCTCTTCGTCCGTCCTCCCCCAAAACGGATCCGGCAGTCTCCATTTCTGCGCCCAGCCGGACGGGACGCTTTTCGCCGCAAGTTCGGAAGGCGTTTTTCGCTGCCCCGCGGACGGGAGCGACTGGGAAAAACTCATGGAGCCAAACGACACCGATTTTGTCCTGACAGACCGATGGTGCACCGACATGGCGGCGCTTTCGAACGGACAATTCTTTGCGCTGTTTGAACAGTCGGGGAACGGCTGCCTGCTTAAAAAATATGAGTATGACCCGAACGCCGTCACGGAAGTGACCACGCGCCTGACACTGTACACCGTGTACGAGAGCTATCTGCTGCAAAACGCCGCGGCGCTGTACCACCGCGCGCATCCCGAGGTGGCCATCGACATCCAATACGTGTATTCCGCCTACTCCTATGAAGAGTTGGACAAAGATGCCGTCTACCAGGAGCTCAACACTCTGCTCACCGGAGAGAACGCACCGGACATTCTGGTCTTGGATCATCTGAATCAGAACACTTACATTGAAAAAGGTCTGCTGGCGGACTTGGGCGATGTCGTGGACGAGATGGAGGCAAACGGCGAACTGCTCTCCACCATCACCGGTTCCTATGTGAATGAGGACGGCAGCCGGTATGTCGTCCCGCTCCAGTTTGGCTTTTCCATGGCGTTGGGTCGGGATATCGATCCCAAAGACATGGAAACCCTCAAGGCGCTGGCCGCATTTTTATCCCGCGAAGAAATAAGCTACCTGGGAGAAAAGACGACGGAGGAGCTGGTAGACCTCTTCTACCCTTATTTCTGCGATCAGATCATAGACGGCAAGACGCTGAACAGGGAGGCCCTGGGCGAAAATCTGGAATACCTGAAAGCGATCGCGGACAACTGCGGGATTGTGCCGCTCCAGAGCGAAAGCGCCGCCTCGCAGGAGATGCGGCGCACATCAAACATGTGGAATCTGCCCTCCGCCTGCAAACTCGCCTTCCAGACCGTCAAAGGCTTCAACAACTGCATGGCTCCCCTGTCGATGGTAGAATATATCCAAGGTGATTTCACAGCCTTCGAGCGCTGTTTTATCCCATCCCTGCAGATGGGCGTCTGCACCAAAAGCCAATATCAGGACACGGCAAAAGATTTCCTGCGCTTCGCCCTGTCCCAGACGATACAAGACGTGGATCACTACAGCGGTTTTCCGGTAAACCTCTCCTCCCTGCAGATACAGGCCGCCGCAAACCGCTCCCAGGCCAGCGCCGAGACCATGATCGAGGTGGACGGCGGCTATGAACCTTTCACCATAGGCGATTATCCCAAAGAACTATCCGACCGACTGATCGCCCTCTGTCAGACCTTAGACACCCCGATCCGGGAAGACGACATGATCCGCTCCGTGCTGATCGAGACCTTGGAGGGATACCTCACCGGCTCGCAGTCTAAGGAGGACACGATACAAAAGATTGAGGATGGCTTGAAAATGTATTTGGCGGAGTGAAAAGTGTGGGGGCGCTGCTGTGGCAATCGGTAGATATGGAAATATTATCTGCAATCCGAATTGTGCGAATGATATTTTCCAACGCAACTATTCAGTCCTTTGAAGTTGCAGAACGTTGCCGGAAAGTTACGCTCCAGCGGGGCAATGGTTCCCATTCGGACACGCTTCCGCTCGTTGAAACACGTAGCGGCACATAAGCTGCCAAAGTACGTCAGCTAAGTGCCGACGTGTTTCAACGGTTCCTCATGGGAACAATTACCCCACTGGAGCTCAGTAACCAGCAATGTCATGTGATCTTGCCAAATGTTGCAATCCGAATTGTGCGGATGATATTTTCCAAAAGCAGACGCTAGCGAGCCGTCGGTACTTAGCTGCCGTACTTTGGCAGCTTATGTACCGCTACGAGCGAGGTGCAGCGAAAGCGTGTCTGCGTTGGAAGATACCATCCGCACAATGACACTTGCTGCAACACTCGCAAAGACACTTGCTACGTCCTTTTATAATTGAATGAACATTAAGCCGCACCCCTGCAAAAAGTATCATTGCGGGTTTTTTTTTCGTATGGTATAATGTACTCATATTGTACCCTTTTCTTTTGAACAACAATTAGGAGGAGATTATGCGAAAGCAAAAGAAAAATGCGAAAACCAATCCCTACGTGGAAGACATCTCCCTGTTGATGACGAATATGGATCAGGTGATCGAAGGCACTTTCTCGGCTATCGACGTTTCCGCGTTCCATGACCAGGCCTTGGCGGAAAAGTACAACGCCATGCTGACTGCCATCCTGCACATCAACAACGGCTTTGTCATGCGGATGAACAAAGCGATGGAGCGGATCGCCGACGGCAAGGTCGTCAAAGAGATGCTCGACTTGGTTCACTCACAGGCCGATTCCATCTCCAATATGCGGGGTTCCAGCCACAATCTGGACGCTTCCATCCAAAACATTCAGACCGCCGCCCACAGCATCCAGGACAACTCCCGCAGTTTGACGAATGCCTCCAGGGCATGTTCCGACGACATGAACAACAGTATCCACATTGTCAATGACTCCTCTGTACAGATAAAAGACATCAACAGACAGGTCATCGCTTTCAAGGAAAAAACGGTGAAGATCAACGAGATCATCGACAACGTCCGCTCACTCGCCGACGAAAGCAGCCTGCTTGCCTTGAACGCCTCCATTGAGGCGGCGCGCGCAGGTGAAGCCGGACGAGGCTTTGGTGTGGTAGCCCAGCAGATGAGCCAGTTGTCGTCCAACACCACGGAATGTGCCGACGACGTGGCGCAGTATGTGGCGGAGCTCACAGACAGTATCTCCGTCATCTCCGACTCGATCGACACCACCACGAAAGATCTCCAGGCGGGCAACGACAGTGTGCACAAATCGATTCAAAGCCTTCAGGTGATGAACGGCCAGTTGAACACGATCCGCAAGGAGATCGACAGTATCTATGATGAGATCAACACGCAGTCCTCCCTGACCCAGACCTTTTTGGACGGCATCGAGACGATCTCCGACAGTTACAGCACACTGTCCCAGAGCTGTATGGACACCGGCGTACATATGTACCATATCTCCCGAGATGTGGACAATGCCAGAAACGACATGGCCAAACACAATTCGCGGCTGACAAATCCTGATTGGCTGACGGTGTTCGAGATCGACCACCTGACACTGACCTGGCGGTTGTACAATAACATTATGGGTTTTGAGCACCTGCTGATCAAGCAGCTCAACAATCCTCAGGGATGCAAGTTTGGCAAGTGGGCCGCAAAACAGACCGATCCCCGCATCACAGGTTCCGACGCCTTCAAGCAGGCGGTCGCATACCATGAGGAATTGCATAAATATGCCTGCGACTCTTGGAATCACAACGAGGAGGGCGACAAGGATACCGCTATGAGCGACTTTGAACTGGCTCTCGGCGCGTTTGGACGCTTCTCCCAGGCTCTCACCGCTCTTTCGGATGTGATTAAGTCCGCGGAAGGCTCTGAAAAAACCGCTGTTTAAACAATATGTTAAATATTTAAAATATCTAAAATGATTTTGGAGGGAAATTTGAAATGAAATACAAGGTACTGCTGACAGGAAGAAACAATGCTGTCATAGATGATTTTTTTACACAGATGAGCGAAGATTTTGAATCGGTGACCACATCCACCCGCTATGATGATATCATCAGCCATTTTCGCTGTTTCAAGCCGGATATTTTCGTCTATTGTCTCAATCAGGAGATGCGAGAACACATTACCCGAATTTCCACAACCAAAGCCACCCTCCAAAAAGAAAGGATTCCTTTTGCCATCATCGGGTCGGAGACTGACTGCGCCGATTTTCTCCAGACATCTACCATCGGTCCCAACCTGATCTTCACCAAACCGATCACCTTCACGGCGATCCAGGAACGCCTCCTGACATTCTTAAACGATAAGAAACAAAAGGAGAAGGAAGAAGCCCTGATGGAGGAAGTGCGCGCCAACTTAGCTGCCGCGGAGGACGAAGCCAGAGCCGCCCAGGCCGCTGCGGAAGCGGAGGCCGCCAGACGCAAGCACATCTTAGTGGTGGACGACGACCCTATGATGCTCAAAATGCTCAAGGAGCATCTGCGTGAATACTATGATGTGGCGACTGCCATCAACGGAAAAGTCGCTCTAAAATTCTTAGACAACAAGAAGACTGACCTGATCCTGTTAGACTATGAGATGCCGGTGGAAAACGGCGCCGCCGTCCTGGAGAAGCTGCGCGCCAATGACGCCACCAGTCAGCTCCCCGTCATCTTCCTCACGGGTGTCACGGACAAGGACAAGATCACGAAAGTACTATCCCTGAAGCCTCAGGGATATCTGCTCAAACCGATCGACAAAAACATGCTGTTTACTTCGATCAACGATGTTTTCAAGCGGAAGAATAATTAAGAGAAGGGAGCTTATCTGCCATGGATGAAGAAATCTATTTAACAGACCTGCTCAAAGTGGACATCCTGCAAAAAATGCAAGATTCCTTTTCTCAACTCACAGGGATCGCCGCTCTGACCACGGACTCCCGCGGTAAAGCCGTGACAGAGGGTTCTAATTTTTCTGATTTTTGCCTGATGTGCAGACGCTCGCCGTTGGGACGCAAACGATGTGAACAATGTGACAGACAGGGGGCCGAACTGACCCTTCAGCAGGGCCGTCCGGCCACTTACCACTGTCATGCGGGACTGGTAGACTTTTCCGCCCCTATTATGGCCGACGGGAAGCTGGTGGGCTGCTTTATCGGCGGCCAGGTGCTCACCGAGGCAGCGGATCTGAACGAGATCCGCCAGATCGCCGAGGAGCTGGGCATCCTCTCCATCGACGAATTTCTGGAGTCTATTCAACGCGTCAACATCATGCCCTTGAAACAGATTGACAAAGCCGCCGAATTTCTTTACACGATCTCAGGCATCCTCTCCGATATGGCATACGGCAACTACATGACATATTTGGCCAATCAGGAGATTAAGCGGGCCGCCACCATGAAGTCCGATTTTCTCGCCAACATGAGCCATGAGATCCGCACCCCCATGAACGCTGTGATCGGTATGGCGGAGATGGCGCTCAGGGAGGAACTGCCTCCCGTGGCAAGAGATTATATCAACCAGATCAAATCTTCCGGAAAATCGCTGTTGGCCATTATCAACGACATACTGGATTTCTCCAAGATCGAGTCCGGCAAGATGGATATTACCATAGACCAATATGAACTGATGTCCATGGTCAACGATGTGGTCAATATTCTGACTACCCGCTTGAAAGGCAAGGACGTGGAGCTGATCATGGATATCTCGCCCACTCTGCCCCATATGTTGGAGGGCGACAGCGTCCGCCTCAAACAGATCTTGATCAACCTGGCCAACAATGCGGTCAAATTTACCTTCAACGGCCAGATCATCATCCACATGAACTGTACTCCCCCGTCTCCGGATTCGGATCAGATCATGTTGAATGTCTCGGTGGAGGACACCGGTATCGGCATCAAACCGGAAGATATGGCCAAGCTTTTTCAATCCTTCCAACAGTTGGACAGCAAGCGCAACCGCAATATCGAGGGCACCGGCTTAGGGTTGGCGATCAGCAAACAACTGCTCACGCTTATGGGCGGCACCATCGACGTGACAAGCGAATACGGAAAGGGAAGCATTTTTTCCTTCTCCCTTCCGCAGAAAGTGCTGGACCCCTGCAATAGCGTCCAGGTCGATAAACCCGACAAAATATTACTGCTCTCCTGTATTCAGAACCCTTACATACAGGCACAGTTAGAGAAGACCGGCAAGGCTCTGGGAGTCGCTATGCAGACTTTGCGCTCCCCCGAGGAGGTCACTCTCATCAAGACAGACGCCGAGCTCTATCTGTTCCTGGAAAAGAGCATGTCTGGCTTTGACGTGGAAATGTACGCGCTCGATCATCCCGATGTGACGGTGGTTCCGCTGATCCATTTTGACGACGATATCAAATATGATCTCACCAACATCGTCCCTTTGAAAAAGCCGCTCTACTGCCTGAATCTGGCGATGATGCTCAACAAGAAGCAGCACGATTTCTCCGGCCAAAAGGAGGATGACTTTGACTTTATCGCTCCCGACGCGGATATCCTGATCGTGGACGACAATGCCATCAATCTGACTGTGGCGGAAGGTCTGTTAAAACCTTTACAGATGCATGTGGATTCCGCCCCCAGCGGCAAGGAGGCCATCGCCAAGATCTCTGTCCACCACTACGACATCGTGTTGATGGATCACATGATGCCGGAATTAGACGGCGTGGAGACCACTCATATCATACGACGTTTTCATTCGGAGTACAATGATGTGCCCATCATTGCCCTCACAGCTAACGCTGTGGACGGCGTACAGGAGATGTTTTTGAAGGAGGGCATGAATGATTTCATCCCCAAACCCATCGAGTTGATGGTGCTGATCTCCAAGATCAAGAAATGGCTGCCGATAGAAAAAATCAAAAAGGTTCACGCGCCTGTCTTCTCCCAGGAAGAAACCGCCGATACCCCCGTGGTAGGCGACCTAGACACCCGATCTGCCATCCGTCTGCTTGGAGGCGAAAAGCTGTTTTGGACGGTCTTGGGCGACTACTATCATGTCATCGAAAAAAAGACCGCCACTATCCGCGGCTTTTTAGAGCAGAACGATTGGGCGAACTACACGATAGAAGTACACGCGCTTAAGAGCAGTTCCCGTCAGATTGGCGCAAACAGCCTCTCCGACAAGGCGGCGACCCTGGAAAAGGCCGGCAACGCCCGCGATACATCTTTTATCCAAAAAAACACCGAACCCATGTTACAGCAATATCTGAGCTATCTGGAGATATTGGAGCCCTACTTCCGCGAGGAGGCCAGCGATTCCACCGGCAAAGAAGCAATCTCTCGCCGTCTTCTGTCCGAATACTTTACCAAAATGCGGGAAGCCATCGAGAATTTGGACATGGATCTGATGGAAGAAGTCATCCTGGAGATGGGGAAATACAGCTATGAATCGCCCTATAGCGAGTTGTTCGCCCGTCTGAAGGAGGCGGTCAGCGAAGTGGATGGCGATATGTGCGAACAGATCTTGCGGGAGTGGGAAGCACAGTGATTGTGGTTTCGGCTTAGGGACACTTAGGGACAGGGACGGAGCATAGGTTACAGAGAAGAGTTTCTGTGACGGCCAGATGGGCGTTCCGATGAGCCTCATTCACGGCAATGCCCGCCATTGGACGGGCATCGCCGGAGTCTCATCTCCACATCTGACTCACGTCACAGAAACTCTTCTCTGTAACCTATGCTCCTGTTTCCCACAATTTCAAGACCAAAAAACATATCCTCCTCACAATGCAGATCATTTTTGCCTGATGCTGTAATTCGAATTGTGTGGATGGTATACTCCATAAGCAGACGCTAGCGAGCCGTCGGTACTA
>JAMPHU010000001.1 GCA_023663225.1 Candidatus Gastranaerophilales bacterium | reverse complement strand
TTGCAAAAGAGCAGAGCGATGTTGATATTCTGGTTGACAGTGGATTAAAAGGACTTGCTTTTTGGGGACTTCTTGAAGATGTTGTGACATCTTTGGGAAAAAATGTTGATCTGATTGATGTGTCGCAAATTATTCCAAATTCACAGATCGACGAGGAAATCAAGCAAAGCGGGATGGTGATTTATGGATAATAAAGACATAAGAATTTTGCAGAAAATATATGATCATGTAGTTTCGATATTGAATTATTGTAATGATTGCAAAGAACTTTGCGAATTTCGTAAAAATCCTATGAGAGTGGAGGCTTGTGTATTTAATCTCATGCAGATAGGAGAACTCGCCAAAACATCCATAAGTGATGAGACGAAGAAAAAAATCAGGACAATACCGTGGAAACAACTTTATGGTATGAGGAATCGGATTGTTCATGGGTATTCAGGCGTAGATATGAATATTATCTGGGATACTATTCATGAGGATTTACCTGGACTGAAAGCAGAAATAGAAAAATATTTGTGATGTATTATAGGCATCATCTGGTATACTGTTATCAAAAAGGAGTGTACCGGAATGTATTGTTTACGGAAAAGGTGATAAGGAACGCAGGGTATACTTTGATCCAGATTGTCGGAGGTAATTGAAGATGAAATATGCAAAAAGTATAATCCTAAAAAACGATAAGGAGTGTTTGATCAGAAATGCTGTCGGTGATGATGCACAGGAAGTCTTAAATATTTTTCTTCTAACTCACGATCAAACAGATTTTTTATCATCATACAAAGATGAAGCAACATTTGATACAACATTTGAAAGGCAATTTTTGACTGACAAAGAGTGTGCCGACAGAGAAATTTATCTTTGTGCCATTGTTGATGGACGTATTGTTGGAACTGCTGGTGTGGATGGTAAAGGAGAGAATAAGGTCAAACATCGTGCAGAGTTTGGAATTGGGATTGATAAGGACTTTTGGGGCATTGGAATAGGTCGTGCATTAACCATAGCGTGTATAGAGTGTGCAAAGGATGCAGAATATTCTCAATTGGAATTAGAGGTTGTAAGCGACAACAGTAGTGCGATTGCTTTGTACAAAAGTATGGGGTTTATTGAATTTGGACGCAATCCAAGAGGTTTTATTTCACGTTACCGAGGTTGGCAGGAACTGGTTTCAATGAGATTGGAATTGAATTGACAAATGCTATGATTGCGTAAGCGATGTAGTTTTGGATATGGAATTTTATTCCATTCATTCAAATGCAGGGGGGACATACTTCTCAGCCTGCATTTTGAACATCTGCGCATATTTTCCATTCAACTCCATCAGCTCCTTGTGGCTTCCCGTCTCAATGATACGGCCCTGTTCCAACATATAAATGCGATCCGCCATGACTGTGCTGGAGAGCCTGTGGGAAATATAGATCACAGCCTTGTCTTTTGCCGCGTCCATCATGGTCTGGTTCAACTGATATTCACTGATCGGATCCAGCGCGCTGGATGGTTCGTCCAATATGATAACGGGGCAGTATTTGTAAAAGGTTCTGGCGATGGTGACTTTTTGCGCCTCTCCTCCAGAGAGATTGATCCCCCGTTCGTCAAATTCTCGGGTGAGCGGGGTATCGATCCCTTCCGGAAGAGTCGCAAGCCGTTCCTCAAACCCGCTCTGTGACAAGGCGCGTTTGATCCGAGTTTGATCCGCCTCACCGGCCACATCCATTTTCACATTGTCTGCGATGGTGGAAGCAAAAATCTTGTAGTCCTGAAAAACTGCGGCAAACAGAGTACGATAACTTTTTTTGTCGTACTCTTTGATATCGTGCCCGTTTAGGCGGATATTCCCCCGACTGACATCATAAAGGCGCAGCAGCAGTTTGATCAGTGTGGACTTTCCGGCCCCGTTGTACCCCACAATGGCAATTTTCTCCCCCGTTTTGATCGACAGATTGATATCATGGAGCGTGTCAGCGTCTTTTCCATAGGCGAAGGAGACATTTTCCATGGTAAGCTCGCGGAAAGGTTCCTCCGGCTTAAGTTCTCCATCAGGCATATTGCTCTCATAGGCCAAAAAGGTGCGGATTTTCTCCACATAAAGACCATGCTGCTCAAACTTTGGTATCATCGTCGCCAGATTCCCCAGGGCGTTTTTGAAAGACGAGGACGCATTGAATAAAGCCATGGCGCTTCCATAGCTGAGAAGCTTTTTCGCCACGGTCTGATACACCAAATATCCTAAATATATCGTGTTGATCAGGATATCATTGGAGCCTAAACTGCCGATCAGGTTTGCAACAGCGTTCTTTCTCCCATATTGCTTCACAATGGGATAAACGCGTTCGTTGGTCTCGGTAAATTCTTCTTTTAACTGCCCTGCCACAGGGTTTAAGCGAATTTCTTTGGCGTAGTCGTTCAGATAAAAGATCCGGTTGAAATAGCTCCTTTTTCGCTCTATGGGTTTCAGTTTGGCATCCCTGGCAAATTGTACTCTGCCGATGTAGGATTGCGCCAGAGTCGTTATTGCGAGGCTCGCTAAGATGAATACGATCCCGAAAGCGTCCAGAGACAGGAAGAATACGCCGTTTGCCAAAATCTGCGCCACCTGTCCCAGCGTTTTGCCGAAATCTTGCAGAATCGCATCCATACGAGTTGCCGCCTCGTTGATACTCCACACAAATTCATTATAGTATTCGGGATTATCATACTGTTCCAGATCCAACCCTACAGCCTTTTGGTATAATTGCATGCGCAGCTTCCTATGCAGAATCTCCTGTGCCCGAGGCGTGGCGACATTCTCTATCCATGCCGCCCAGGCCAGCTTGATCAGGATCAGCGCAAGCATCAAAAGCATATATGTTACCGCAGTCTGGTAGGCCGCGCCCTTGGTGATGAGATCCAGCAAAACTTTCAAGGTGTAGGTAAACTCAAAGAATACCTGCACCGAACAATAGATCTGATAGAGACAAAAATTCACAAAATAGAACGGGGTATAGCGCATCACGACACCCAGCATAAAGAAAATATTTTGATAACACCGGAGAAGACCTATCTTGCCTGGGGATTTCGTTCTCTTATTCCGCTTGTGCATAGTCCATACCTCCCACATAACTCTGTGCCTGCTTTTGGAACATGTCCGCGTATTTGCCGTTCTGCCGCATCAAACTCTCATGGCTGCCCTGTTCTACGATCTCGCCGTTTTCAAACAGATAAATCCTGTCCGCCAGCACCGCTGTGGAAAGTCTGTGGGAAATAAAGAGCACGGTCTTGTCCCGACATTCCTCCAGAATATTCTCGTACAGTCGATATTCCGCCACAGGATCTAAGGCGCTGGAAGGCTCGTCAAATATGGCGATCTGATAGTCCTTGGCAAAGGCTCTCGCCACCGCGATTTTTTGAAGCTCCCCGCCGGAGAGGGCGGCGCCGTCATCGGCAAATTCTTTTGTCAAAACGGTATCCATGCCGTGGGGCAAAGAACAGATCTTCTCATAGATGCCGGTTCGGCTCAAGGCTTCTCTCACCTTCTGATAGTCCTCTTCACCCTGGGGTTTGCGCATCAACACATTCTCGGCCACTGTCATGGCAAACACCTGATAATCCTGAAAAGCGGTGCCATACAATTTCCGATACTGTGGCAAATCCAACTCTTTCACATTTTTGCCATAATAAAGGATCTCACCGTCCGACACATCGTATAAACGCATGAGAAGCTTTGTGAAAGTCGTCTTTCCTGCGCCGTTATGGCCGACGATCGCTATTTTTTCGTTCCGGCGGATCGTCATGTCAATATTTTGGAGCACGGGTTTTTCTTGCCCGCGATAGGTAAAGCTTACATTATGAAATTCCAGCGCCTTTTCATTCGCAGCGGCAGCCTCACAGGTTTTTGGAAGAATCCCCTCTTGCCTCTCGTCGATCACAGGCTCATACTCCAAAAACTCCCTGAGATTGGCGATATAGAGGCTGTCCTCGTAGCTTTGGATAATGGAGTTGGAGGATTGTATCACCATCCAGGCCACGGTGTTCATCGCTGAGAAGAGCACGGTGAAACCGCTTAAATTCATGGAATGTGTCACCATGACGCGGTAGAGGGAATAAAAGATCACGCCCTGGAAGATCACCACAAAGGTGAAGAAATTCCGCAAAAACACCAAGGGCACTTTTTTGGAACGGTACTCTCTGATCTTGTCCATCACCCCGCAAAAACCTTCCTCATAGATTTTTTGCATGACGTGGAACGCTTCGGACATGCGAAATTCTTTGGCATAGTCCGCTAAGTAGAGCGCTCGGTTCACATAGTCCATCTTGCGGTCATAGGGCACTTTTTCTTTATTCATGCGAAATTTCACTTCGTTGATCATCTTTCCGAACACAAAATTGCCGATCAATGGCCCTGCCACGAACAGGATCACAAAATGGTCGATCTGAAACATATAGTACAGCGCAAAGATACTGGCGATCATGCTGGTGACAATAATGCACTGATTTTCGATGATCTGTGTAAAGCGACGTTCACAGTCCTTCATCGCCAGTGTAAAGCGGTTGTAAAACTCTGTATTTTCGTAACATTCCAGCTCCACATGCGTGGCCTTCTCAAACAGCATGGTATTCACCGAGCCGAAGATGTCCGCGTCTGTCTTGGGTTTGTAGACATGTTGATACCAGGTGGCAAAAATGTTGGGAATGGCAAAACCCAACAGGGAGAGCAGGATAAAACGCATGATCTGTTCAAAGCTGCGGCCATTTTCCAGAGATTCCACGAGATATCTGAGAAATAGGATATCATAAAAGATCCAATACACGTAGCGCAGTGTGCTGTAGAAAAATTCCCCCGCCACACGGCTCTTTTTGATCTGCCATAACAGTCTGAAGATATAAAAATTATTTCGGAAATATCCGGTGTTTTTGCTGGTTTTCAAGGTGGTCTCAACCTCCGTTCTGTCTGGGTCAGTGTGCATTGGTGCGTCGATGAGGTGGAAAATGAAAATGTCTGTGGCCATTATATCATAGAGCACGCAATCGAACAAGGGTTTTTGGTTGAAAAATCTTTTCGGGGGGGTATAATGAAAGCATATTTGAGATCAGGAGGAGAATGTACCATGAAAAAATTATTTGCAACTGGAATTGCCATGCTTTTGAGTATGGCGCTTTTGACCGGCTGCGGTCAGGGCGGCAAAGAGGAAGTGGAGGAGGAGCCGGCTCAGCAGTGTTATCCCGTTTCCATCAATGGGCAGGAGATACGAGTGGGAGAGACCACCGTGCAGACGCTTTTGGATCAGGGATTAAGTGTGACCGTATCGGAAATGGACAGCAGCAATCATATCACTACATATGAGATCGATCCGGAAACGGAATTGGAAGCCAATTCTTATTACAGCGGAGCTACCGTTACCATTTCGGATTCGATCTTTGCGCATATCGCCATGGTGACGGAGGAGGAAGCCGTCCGCATGGGAGATGCAGTCATTGCGTATCTGGAGTTTTATCTGAAGGGAACGGCTGAGGAACGCGATGTCATCGAGTTTAACGGTGTACCTGTCAGTGAGATTACACAGGAGAAAGCGTTGGAAATGTTTCCGGATTTTCGCACTTATGACAATCACATGAGGGAGTCGGGAACGGATTACGAATATAAGCTGTATTTTAGTCAGCAGGACGGATTGATGAACGAGTTTACGCTAAGAAGGGAATATGACATAGATTGGTCAAGCGGTAATTGACGTATTTGATACCCCATACTTTGTCTCGAAGCGGTGGCTGGTCACAAAGTATGGGGTATCAGGCATCAGCTAACGTGCGGCGGCTTCGTCCAAGCGTTCCCTCAGAGAGGTAAAGTCGGAGGGGCCACATTCCAGGTAAAAACGGTGGAAGCGATAGTCAGTGTAATCGTCTCCCCATAATTCCTTCGCCGTTTTCTGCAATTCCAGGATCTCCAGATATCCCAGGTAGTATTTTAGATAATTACAAGGTTCTTCCACGATGTATGTATAGATGGCGCTGATGGCGTTCTGGTTGGAAATGCCGAGATTCTCCAGAACTGCGGATATCTGGCTGTAGGGAGTATTTTCATAATGAATCATAATATCCAACAGGCAGTAAAGGCAGAGCATCAGACTTCGATTATGCTTTTCCAGCTGTGTCAGCACTTCGCCGGAGGGAAAACCATGTTCCCGATAGATCTCCGCCGCATAGTCGTAAGAGAAAAATTCCACATAAAGCGCCCAGCCTTCCAGATATCCGCCGTACCAGAGGAGACGGCGGATTTTATTTTCGCCGTTTGTGAGAAACGCGCGGCTGCTGTAAACGTTTTGGTACAGATGGCCGGGATAGCCTTCATGTGCTAATGTGGTGTACAGTTCCAGGCCGGAGATCGCATTTTTTTCATTAATATATATGACATTACTGTCAGTATCATCTAACGGTGTTGTCAGGTAGAAGGCGGGAGCGCAGTATGATTCCAGACTGTCGGAAACCGTCTTCACCGTGACGGAGGGAAGTGTGTTGGGGAGCGTCACATTCTGGGAGGTATCTGTTTCTGCCGGAAATGCCGGAAAATCAGAGGTCATTCTCTGTTGCAGATCGGCCAGCATGATCTCGGCATCCAGATAGGGAAATGTGACCGATGATTCCAGCAGGCTTCGATCAGTAAGTTCGGGATAGTTCTCGGTCAGGGTACAGATAGCGCGGTATTCACTGCCGAGTTGAGCAAGCAGCAACTCTTTGATCTCCGAGATATCCCGGTAGGATCCGGTCTCGGATGTGAGAAGATATCTGTAATAGAGGGCGCCGTCCGGTTTGGAGGATAAACCCGCCAGGGGGACAGAATCGTCTTCCAACACAAACAAGCCGTCGGCCAGAGATTCATAGGCGGGCAGCAGCACGGTCTTCAACAGGCGGTTATTTTGTTCCACATATTTTGCCATATCTTCCGCGCTCACAATGTCCTGATCCAGAAGGAGCTGTATCCTCTCAGCGAATGTGGTCTGCAAAAAATGCGTTCCTGCGTCCAGTTCCTCGGCGGTGATGATGGTGTCGCACTGTTCCTTTACCCGCTCAAGAGAGGAACTCGCCATCAGGAGTCCGGCATCCGCTTTTTCCTGCTCATAGACCAAAAGCGAATGAAAGTATTCATCGGTCTGATCTAACAGAGCCAGATAATCCTCCACATCCCGTTTTGTCCGAAAAGTGTATTCGGCTAAGAGGATCGGCAGTTGGGATTGCATCCCTGACGAGGGAGACAAAGGTTCGTCATAGTATGTAAAGCGGTTTTTGTTCAGGGAGTTTTCCAGAGAGCGCAAAAGTAAGGTGCGGGCATAGCGATCCTCCGGAGTGAGTCCTCTGGGATTTAACTCCTTTAGAACAGACAGGAGATTTTCGGAGGAGGCGCGGGAGGCGGCGCTGCTTTCCGCGCTGTAGCCGGGCAGTCTTACTTCATAGTCATAAATGCCAAAATCCGCAGGATTTGCCAGTGTATAATGCATATTTAAAGTGCTTGTCGTGAGTTCTTCCACAAAGAGCTGTGAGCTGATTTGTGTGAAGAGTTTTTCGTCCCGCTTATATCCAAATAAAAATGTGGTGAGGCCTGTAAAGGCCAGCAGAAGGCAGCAGCAGACAGAAAGCTGCTTCCAGGAGAGCTTGTCGCGTCTTTTCAAATCATTCTCCCGTTCTCTCAATATCAATGAAATATATGCCTTTTTGAGCTGACGTATGTGAAAAAAGAGCATGAAAAATTAAATTTTCAGCAAAAGAAACTATTGCGGACTGAAGCGCAACGTGTGATAATAAAAGGGAAAATCAGAAAGGCAGAGAAGTTGGGACAGATGGCAGATAATCAAGCAGATAATCAAAGGGAAGCGAATCTTGGAGAGCAGATGAAGGGCGCTGTCACGGAGGCCCTGCAAAGCGGTGATTTTTCTCACTTGAACGACCTGGTGTTCAGCACGGTGGAGAATACCTTAAAGGATGCTGCGCAGAAGGTGAGCGAGAAGGCGGCGGAAGTGCAGAATGTGTCAAAGGCTTCTTCCGATCAGGAAACGGTTTGGCCAGATCCGCCTGTCTGGCAGCAGCGTGCCGCACAGCGCGAGCAGGCAAGGCAGCAGCAGATCCAACAGGATTGGCAGCGCAGGGTGCTGGAAATGCAGAGGAAACAGCAGCATTTGCCGGCCAGAATCGTCGATCTCATAAAATTTAAAAGAGTGGGCAATGTGTCCGGTGTGCTGTATCAGGTATTGGGTGGACTGGGTGTCGGCATTTGTGCTCTTGCGGCTTTGGGCGGACTGATATGGGGGCACAGCGGCGGCGGATGGATCGCTCTGGGCGTGTGTTTTCTTCTCTCCGTATGTATGATACAGGGGGGAGCAAGGAAACTGGGGCGTCTGCGGCGTGCGGAGCGATATGCGGAGTTGTGCGGCAACCGGATGTATGGAGAAGTCGGCAAGATAGCGGCCAACACCGGGCAGAGCAAGCGTTTTGTGTTAAAAGATATCCGTGCCATGTTACGGCAGGGGATCTTTCCCGAGGGTCATTTGGATGAGCAGGGCGACTGGTTTATGCTCAACAATGTAGTATACAATCAGTATCAAAATATGGAGGAGTCCCGCAAGCAGCGGGAGAACGAGGCAAAGCAACTGGAGGGAAAGACGGAGGAGAAAACGTTGGGAGAGATGGTGTCTGATGCTAGGAAGGCTCAGGAGGCCGAGCTGAACGCCATGATCGCCGAGGGGATGGATTACATCCACAAGCTGCGCGATCTCAACGATAAGATCGTCGGGGAAGTGATCTCCAACAAGTTGTATCGCCTGGAGAGATTGTTGAATGAAATTTTCAACAATGTGCGGGAGCACCCTGAGCAGATGCCGCGGATGCACAAACTGATGGACTACTATCTGCCCACCACACTGAAACTGGTGGAGGCGTATGAGGAATTTGACGGGGTCAGTATGCCCCGCGAAGATATTGTGGCGGCAAAACAGGAGATTGAGAAGACTTTGGATATCATCAATCAGGCGTTCACGGAACTTCTGAACAATCTTTTTGAGGATGCGGTGCTGGACATCACTACGGACGCGCAGGTGTTGCAGACCATGCTGGCTCAGGAAGGACTTACCAGAGAGATGGAATTTGCTGAAATTGCAAGAAAATAAATGGAGGAAGAGAAGAATGAGTGACAATTTGGACGAACTGTTGAAAGAGGCGCCTTCGCTGACTTTTGAACCCTTTCCGCAAGGCGGAGAGACGGCATCCGTAAGGCAGGATATCGTGGCCGTGGAAGAGACAGGAGATGTAAAGGCGCCAGAAATCGAACTGACGCCGGAAGAACAGAAGATGGTGGACGATTTTGCAAAGAACATCGATCTGACCAACTCACAGCTTGTGCTACAGTATGGCGCGGGAAGCCAGAAAAAAATCGCCGATTTTTCGGAAAACGCGCTGAACAATGTGCGCACCAAGGATATGGGAGAGATTGGTCAGATGTTGACCGATGTGGTGACGGAACTGAAGAATTTCAATGAGGGAGAGGAGGAGAAAGGTCTCTTTGGCCTCTTTAAAAAGAGCGGCAATAAGCTGGAGAATATGAAGATTAAGTACGATAAGGTGGAGAACAATATCAACCGGATCTGCAAGGAGATGCAGGACCACCAGGTGAGGCTGCTCAAAGACGTGGCCACATTGGACAAGATGTATGGGCTGAACCTGAACTACTTTAAAGAATTGTCCATGTATATTCTGGCAGGCAAGAAGAAGCTGCAGGAGGCGCGCGAAGTGGAGCTTCCCAAGCTGGTGGCGAAGGCGGAGCGGAGCAATCTGCCGGAGGACACACAGGCGGCCAAGGATTATGCAGCTATGTGTGAGCGTTTTGAGAAAAAGATCTACGATCTGGAGCTGACCAGAACGATCTCCATGCAGATGGCGCCTCAGATTCGTCTGATTCAGAGCAACGATACGGCCATGTCTGAGAAGATACAGTCCACTTTGGTGAACACGATCCCGCTCTGGAAGAGTCAGATGGTCATTGCGATCGGCTTGGATCATTCCAGCCAGGCGGCGCGCGCCCAGAGAGAAGTGACCGATATGACCAACGAGCTGCTCAGAAAGAACGCGGAGACCCTGAAAGTGGCTACGATCGAGACGGCAAAAGAGACGGAGCGCGGTATTGTGGATATTGAGACATTGACCGCCACGAACCAGACTTTGATCAGTACCTTGGACGAGGTTATGAAGATTCAGGAAGATGGCAGAGCCAAGAGAAAGAGTGCGGAGCAGGAACTTCTCCGAATAGAGAAAGAGATGCGGGACAAGCTTTTGGAAATGAGCAGAAAATAATAGTTTATGCCGCGTGAAGCGGCGGAATGTGAGGTAAGAATGGGCGAGATGGACAGGATCAAAAAAGAGATCCAGGAGGGCAAAGCCGTGCTCGGGATCGAGTTTGGCTCCACGAGGATCAAGGGAGTGTTGGTGGACAGCACCCATGAACCGGCAGCTATGGGCACCTACGATTGGGAGAATCGATTGGAGAACGATATCTGGACTTACAGTCTGGAAGATATCTGGAAAGGATTGCAGGGCTGCTACAGGAGCCTGGCGGAAGATGTGGAGCACAGATATGGTGTGACGCTTGAAAAGCTGGGGGCGATCGGTTTCAGCGGTATGATGCACGGGTATATGCCCTTTGACAAGGAGGGCGAACTGCTTGTCCCTTTCCGCACATGGCGCAATACCATGACAGGGGAAGCGTGTAAGAAGCTTACTCCGCTGTTTCAGTTCAACATACCCCAGAGGTGGAGTATTGCACATTTGTATCAGGCCATTTTAAACGGAGAGGAACATGTGAAAGACATTGCCTTTTTCACCACTCTGGCAGGCTACATACACTGGAAACTTTCCGGTGAGAAAGCGCTGGGCATCGGAGAGGCGGCGGGGATGTTTCCCATCGATTCTTCCGCCATGGACTTTGATGAAAAGATGGTGGCGCAGTTTGATGAGCTGGTGGCAGACAGACAGTTCCCCTGGAAATTGCGTGAGATCCTGCCCAAGGTGTTGGTGGCTGGTGAGAACGGGGGATATTTGACAGAGGAGGGAGCGAAGCAGTTAGATCCGTCCGGTGTGTTGCAGTCTGGCGCCGCGATGTGTCCGCCGGAGGGGGACGCAGGCACGGGCATGGTGGCTACCAACAGTGTCGCGGTCCGCACAGGCAATGTGTCCGCGGGAACTTCCATTTTTTCCATGGTAGTGTTGGAAAAACCTTTGAAGAAGGTACACGAGGAACTGGATATGGTGACGACTCCCGACGGGATGCCGGTGGCGATGGTTCATTGTAACAACTGTACTTCCGATTTAAACGCATGGGTGGGATTGTTTGAGCAGTTCGCGTCAGCCTTTGGGATGAAGACGGACAAAAATGAGCTTTACGGCACGCTGTACAGGGAGGCTCTGAAAGGAGATCCGGACTGTGGCGGACTGATGGCATACAACTATTTTTCAGGCGAACCTATCACGGAGATGACAGAGGGCAGACCTCTCTTTGTGCGCACACCGGACGCGGAGTTTTCACTTGCCAACTTTATGCGCGCCCATCTTTACAGTGCGTTAGCTACATTGAAACTGGGCATGGATATTCTGAGCAAGGAGGAACAAGTGCCCATAGACACGTTGATGGGCCATGGCGGATTGTTTAAGACGCCGGTGGTAGGGCAGCAGCTTCTCGCAGGCGCGATGAATGCTTCGGTGACGGTGATGGATACTGCGAGCGAGGGCGGAGCCTGGGGCATCGCAGTGCTGGCCGCATATATGTTGGAGAAGGCGGACGGGCAGAGTTTGGCGGATTATCTGAACGGATGCATTTTTGCCGGACAATCCGGAACGACGATCGATCCTGTGGCCGCCGACGTAGAGGGTTTTGACGCTTTTCTGGAAAATTACAGAGCGGTTCTGCCGGCGGAACGCGCAGCGTTGAGCATGAGAAGAGGAGAAAAGAGGTAAGATATGCTGGAAGAATTAAAGAAAGCAGTATATGAAGCGAATATGGATTTGCCCAAGTATGGACTGGTGACGTTCACTTGGGGAAATGTGAGCGCCATCCACAGAGAGAGCGGACTGTTTGTCATCAAACCCAGCGGGGTGGAATATGACAGCCTAAAGCCGGAAGACATGGTGGTGGTGGATCTGAATGGGAAAAAGGTGGAGGGAAGGTATAACCCTTCTTCTGATACGCCGACGCATCTGGAATTGTACAAGGCATTTCCCCAGATCGGCGGTATCGTGCACACGCACTCTTCCTATGCCACCAGTTGGGCTCAGGCGGGGAGGAGTATTCCCTGTTACGGCACGACCCACGCGGATTATATTTACGGAGAGGTTCCCTGTGTGCGCTGTTTGACGGCGGAGGAGATAGAGGAGGCCTACGAGGAGAACACCGGTCATCTGATCGTGGACGAATTTAGGCGGCTGGGGAAGGATCCCATGGCGGTACCGGCGGTACTCTGCAAGAATCACGGCCCTTTCGCCTGGGGCAAGGATGCGGGAGAGGCGGTGCACAATGCGGTAGTGCTGGAGGAAGTGGCCAAGATGGCGTACCGCTGCGAGACCATCAATCCCAAAGTGCAGCCTGCGCCACAGGAATTGCAGGACAAGCATTATTACCGCAAACACGGTGAAAATGCATACTATGGGCAGAGATGATGGTCTGTCCGGTGGACGGATAGCGGGAAATATGGTATAATGACCTTATTCAAGGCAGGAAACGGCCGGATGGCCATAAATACCATGATCGTTCTGTGATCATGGTAGTATGAAAATGGAATTTGTAACCAGTCTATAACAGAATGGAGGAGCCAATGAACAATTTAGAGCTGCAAAAACATGCGAATGATGTACGCAAGGGCATTGTGACCGCGGTTCACAGTGCAAAAGCGGGGCATCCCGGCGGATCTCTTTCCGCGGCAGATGTATTTACTTTTTTGTATTTTGAGGAGATGAATATCGATCCTGAGAATCCCAAGATGGAAGAACGCGACAGATTCGTGTTGTCGAAAGGACACACAGCTCCGGGGTTGTATTCCGCGCTGGCGCACAGAGGATATTTTCCGGTGGAGGATCTGACTACCTTGAGGAAGTTGGGGTCTTATCTGCAGGGACATCCCTGTATGCATATTCCCGGGGTGGACATGTCGTCGGGATCGCTGGGACAGGGAATCTCCGCAGCCTGCGGCTTGGCTTTGGGTGCAAAGCTGCAGAATCGGGATTACCGTGTATACACGCTGTTGGGTGACGGAGAATTGGAGGAAGGCCAGGTGTGGGAGGCATCCATGTTCGCCGGTTTCCGCAAGCTGGATAATCTCTGTGTCATAGTGGACAATAACGGTCTGCAGATTGACGGGCCTGTCACGGAGGTATGCTCTCCTTACCCGATCGACAAAAAATTTGAGGCGTTCAACTTCCATGTGATCAATGTGGACGCTCACGATTTTGACGCGTTGCGAGCGGCTTTCAAGGAAGCGCGCGCGACCAAGGGTATGCCCACATGTATCGTGCTGCACAGCTTAAAGGGCAAGGGTGTGTCTTACATGGAAAACAGCATAGACTGGCATGGAAAGGCTCCCAATGATGAGGAATATGCGGTGGCGATGGCCGACCTGGAGAAGATAGAGAAAGAATTACAGGCAAGATCAGAGAAAGAAGGTGAGGCGTGATGGCAGCAGAGGTTAAGAAAATCGCAACCAGAGAAAGTTATGGAAATGCGCTCAAGTCGTTGGCAGAAGAGTTTCCCAGATTGATTGTGTTGGACGCCGATCTGGCGGCGGCGACCAAGACCAGCATCTTTAGAAAAGCATATCCCGACCGCCATATCGACTGCGGTATCGCGGAGGCAAATATGATGGGTGTGGCAGCAGGACTGTCTTTGTCAGGCATGATACCCTTCGTCAGTTCTTTCGCTATGTTTGCGGCGGGAAGAGCGTTTGAGCAGGTGCGCAATTCCATCGGTTATCCGCATCTGAATGTCAAGATCGGCGCTACCCACGCCGGTATCACCGTAGGAGAGGACGGCGCCTCCCACCAGTGTAATGAGGATATTGCCCTGATGCGGACGATCCCCGGCATGGTGGTCATGTGCCCCTCCGATGATGTGGAGGCAAAGGCGGCTGTGCGTGCGGCCGTAGAATATGAAGGGCCTGTGTATATCCGTTTTGGACGGGCGGCAGTCCCCGTGATCAATGACCATCCGGGCTATCATTTCGAGATCGGAAAGGGCACCGTAGTGAGAGAAGGCACAGATGTGACTATCGTGGCCACTGGAATCTGTGTGGATTCTGCTTTGGGCGCGGCCGAGATGCTTCAACAGGAGGGAATCAGCGCAGAGGTAGTCAATATTTGCACGATCAAGCCTTTGGATGAGCAGGTGATTGTGAACAGCGCCAAGAAGACCGGCAAAGTAGTCACTGTGGAGGAACACTCCGTCATAGGCGGACTCGGAAGCGCGGTCTGTGATTGTTTGAGCGCGCAATTACCCACCCCTGTGAAGAAGCTGGGGATGCAGGATGTATTCGGAGAGTCTGGATCTGCCGCGGCGTTGGTGAAAAAGTATGGATTGGATGCCGAGGGCGTGTACCGATCGGTCAGGGAATATTTAAAGTGATTGGGGGTTCGAATTAGGGGTGTTTGTGGGCGCTTTGGGACACTTTGGGACGGAGCATAGGTTACAGAGAAGGTTTTCTGTGACGGCCAGATAGGCGTTCCGATGAGCCTCATTCACGGCAATGCCCGCCATTGGACGGGCATCGCCGGAGTCTCATCTCCACATCTGGCTCACGCCACAGAAAACCTTCTCTGTAACCTATGCTCCTGTATCCTACAATTTCAAAAAGGATAGACCCCTCACAATTTATTACGCATACAAAACACACGTTCGAACGGAGGATGATTACCCCGCCGGAGCGTAACTTTCCGGCAACCTGAATAGACTTTAAAGTAGAGAATCTCGCAAATTTTGGTTGTAAAATATTTATTGTTAGTGTATAATATGCTTAACAAGAGAGCCAATGGCTAGAGTACACCTAGCCGCCGGCAAAATGTTTTGCTACAAAAGTAGCGCCTTATCTTGTCAGGACGAGGGCGCTACTTTTTGCGTGTAATATAAATAACAAGAGTTATCACAGCGCAAAGCATAATCACAAACTGAAACAATTCAGAGTATGTAATCATTGGCACCAGCTCCCTTCCTAAGTGTCCGGCAGCTGACGTGACCGCCCCATTGGCTCCCTGGGTAAGTATATTATAAAAATCTATATTACAAGGATAACACAACATTACTATTTTGAAAAGTAAAGAGCAAAAATGCCGCATCTTAATAAATTTTTAAAGAATATTAAGGAATTTGTGTATTAAAATGATACAATTTTCCTGTATACTAATCTCATAAGTTCCGCAGAAGGAACCATCTGAGAGAAAGGTATGAAGGAAGGTCAGAAAAATGGCACGGGCAGAAGGCAGAACAAAAGAATTGAACATGGAGTTGGCGGATATGAGGAGGAACCCTTATCTGGTTGATTATTCCAGAACAGCGCGGGTTCCAAAACAAAAGCCATCGTCCGGGTCAAGAAGAAGGGACAATTATACAGTAGTCAACGGGGGGGCAGGCAGGCGCAGCGCTAATCAGGGAAATGCATATGCCAGTGAGGATGCGAGAGCCAGGCAGCATAGAAATGTATATGCCAGTGAGGATGCAAGAGTCAGACAATATAGAAATACATATGCGAGGGAAGATGCGAGGGCCAGGCAGCGCAGGTATGCCCGCCAGCAGGCGCGGCGGAGAAGATTGCTGATACAGCGGTGCATTGTAATAATGGGAAGCATGATCTGTTTTGGTTTGTTGTTTGCAATCTTGTATTTGCAGGGAGGAACACAGGCTGCGGGAACTCCAAAGGACGAATCGGCAGTATTGCCCGGTGTGATAGAGCCTAAGTCTGATGAGCAGATACAGGGGTTAGCGGCGGATGTTTATAACACACATCCGAATTGGACCGAGGACTTTTTGACGCTCAATGAATATTCCAGGCCGGGAGATCCTTTGAGTGAGGTCAACAGTATTTTTGTGCACTATACTGCGAATCCCGGAACCAGCGCCGCCCAGAATAGAAGTTACTTTGAATCGCTTAAGGATACGCAGGAACGAAGTGCCAGCGCCCACTTTATTATCGGTTACAACGGCGAGATCATTCAGTGTATACCGTTGGATGAGATCGCATATGCAGTGCAGACTCGCAACGAGGATTCGATTTCCATTGAGTGTTGTTTCCTGGCGGAGAACGGTGCGTTCACCCAAGAGACTTACGATTCGCTGGTGTCTCTGCTTGGCTGGTTGACAGATGCCTATGACCTGAAGGTGGATGATATTTTGCGTCACTACGACTGCGGCGGAAAGAAATGTCCTCTATATTATACGGAACATCCCGATGCATGGGAACAATTAAAACAGGACGTGAAAGAATTATAGTGTAAATAGATTCGATCTTACAAATTTTGTGGGATCGAATCTTGCTATATAATGCTTTTTTTGTTAAAATGGTGGTGCAATACTGGTGATTATGGAAGGAACAGATTATGAATATTTTAGCGCCATCTATTTTGGCGGCTGATTTTTGGCGGCTGGGAGAACAGATAGAAGAGTTGGAACGTGCAGGGGTGACGTATCTGCACATTGATGTGATGGATGGGATTTTTGTGCCCTCTATTTCTTATGGGATGCCGGTGATCACTTCTCTGAGGAAGCGGTCCAGGCTGTTTTTTGACGTGCATTTGATGATTGAGCAGCCGGAGCGGTATGTGGAGGCTTTTGCGGAGTGCGGCGCCGATATGATCAATTTTCATATAGAAGCTACGGAGCATGTGAAGGAAACCATTGCTGCGGTCCGTCACTGTGGGAAAAAGGCAGGGATTACGATCAAACCTGCTACGCCGGCCCAGGCGGTAGAGCCTTTTTTGGATCTGGTGGATATGGTGTTGGTCATGACGGTGGAGCCGGGTTTTGGCGGACAGAAACTGATGCTGGATTGTGTGGAAAAAGTGAGTGAAGTGCGTCGTATGGCTACAGAGAGAGGACTTTCTACAGATATCGAAGTGGATGGCGGCATCACGCTGGATAATGTAGAGAACGTAATCCGTGCGGGAGCCAATGTCGTGGCGGCGGGTTCTCAGGTTTTCCAAAATGACATCAGTGTCAATGTTAGAAATTTTCAAGATAAAATGGGATACGCTCACTAACGAGTCAGTATAATAATCATGGGAGGTGCACGGATACGGAACTTGAGATTCTGCACATGATACAGGAGTTACATAGAGACTGGCTCGATCCCATTATGGTCTTTTTTACGACTTTGGGAAATGCCGGACTTTTTTGGATCGCGCTGAGCGTAGTGTTAAGCTGTATTCCAAAGACCAGGAAATGTGGATTGACCATGCTCTTTGGCATGGCGCTGACCTATTTGTTTGGCAATATCCTATTGAAAAATTTGGTGGCCAGGCCGCGGCCATGCGCGATCGATAAAAGTGTTACTTTGCTGATCCCTTTTCCCAGAGAATATTCCTTCCCTTCCGGACATTCCTCCAATGGATTTACCGCGGCGTTTATTCTTTTTGGTTACTATCGAAAGATGGGAGTCGCAGCTTTGGCGGTGGCGGCGATCATTGCTTTTTCCAGGATGTATCTGTTTGTACACTATCCGACGGATATTTTGGGCGGGATTTGTGTGGGACTGGCGGACGCATATCTGGCTTTTTGCTGTGCGCGCAAAGTGTGGCAGCGCGAGGGAGGGTGACGTATGCAGTTGGGGAACGTCGGTATAGGACATGATGAAAGTTCGCATCACATCACTTCAAGTTTTCACCATCACCACGAAAACGAAATGACAAAAGGAGCTTCCGCGTCGGTAAAAGCCTCCGTGAGCGTATCGCCCAGGCCGTCCGCCTCGCAGCAGGATAATTTTTCTTTGTCCGCATGGATCGCGGATCCTTTCAAAACAGTAAAAAATCTGTTCGGAAAGGTTTGGAATGGGGAAGACGCCGGTAATGCCGCGAAAGGAATCAGAGGAAGGGCGCTCTCAGGGCAGGAGCAAGGACTGACGCATGGCGCACAGACTGCCGCTGCTGCAAACAAGGCGGCTCATGGCGCACAGACTGTCGCTGCGGCGAAAGAGATGACACATGGTGCACAGGCTGTCGTTGCTGCAAACGAGACGGCACATAGCACGCAGACTGCCGCTGCTGCAAACGAGACGGCTCATAGCACCCAGACTGTCGCCGTGGCGGAGGTGATGCCCACACAGCAGACTGTCGCTGCGGAAAACCCGTATTTTCAGCCTGTGGCGGACGTCGAGAGCAAACGGCCATCTCTGGTGCAAAAGGTGAGGGAACGTGCGCAAAAGGCAGCGGAATTTTTGGCAAAGCGATTTTCTTCTTCCAGGGAAAATTCCTTTCAGACAAAGCGGGAGAGGCCCAAGGAGGATCTGCGCAAACGCAGCCATTACCGCGGGGATAAGTTGGAGATTGACTGTGTCTTGACAGACGACAGTTATCTGTTGGATTCTTACGACCGAAACGGGCAGTATAGTCAGCTTTCCGCAAAAAAGTGAGAAAAGAGTTGACAAGCGGGAAAACTTCATGTTATCGTTATAAAAATAAATCAGATAAAAAGAGAAAAGCATTGACGAAAAGAGTACACTTTTTGTAGCTCCACAGAGAACATTCCGGGCGTTTGCCCTGCTGAGAGGAATGAGGCGAGGAGAGTGGAAGATGGTTTCCGAGCAGCGCACCGAGCCGCCGTTTTGAAGTCGAGCGGTTAGGCTGCGACAGGTTCCGCCTGTTATAGCGGATAGGGTTATTGACCTGACGAGGTCTGCATTGCGAAGTGCAGATGAAAAGAAGTGGTAACACGGGCATACGGCTCGTCTTCTGTGGAGATTTTATCTCTGTAGGAGGCGGGTTTTTTTGACTTCCGCGAACACATACCAAAAAGTCCAACAGAAAGGAGCGCATTATGCAGAACAAGGGAAAGTATTATCTCACGACAGCGATCGCCTATACCTCCGGTAAGCCGCATATAGGCAACAATTATGAGGTGGTTTTGGCGGACAGCATCGCCAGATTTAAGAGGAAAGAAGGGTATGAGGTATTTTTTCAGACCGGTACGGACGAACACGGACAGAAGATTGAGTTAAAAGCACAGGAGAAAGGAATCTCTCCTCAGGAGTTTGTGGATGACGTGGCAGGGACGATCAAAAAACTCTGTGATTGCCTGAATGTTTCTTATGACAAATTTATCCGCACCACGGACAAGGACCATGAGAGGCAGATACAGAAGATATTCAAGCGTTTTTACGATCAGGGGGACATCTATAAGGGAGTCTATGAAGGAATGTATTGCACCCCCTGTGAAGCATTCTGGACAGAGTCTCAACTGGTGGACGGCAAATGCCCCGACTGCGGCAGGGAGGTAAAACCTGCCCGAGAGGAAGCTTACTTTTTCCGTATGAGCAAATATGCGGACAGACTGATCCGGCATATCAGTGAGCATCCGGAGTTTATCCAGCCGGTGTCCCGCAAGAATGAGATGATGAACAATTTTTTGCTGCCCGGCCTGCAGGATTTGTGTGTGTCCCGCACTTCCTTTAAATGGGGGATACCGGTGAGCTTTGACGAGCGTCATGTGGTCTATGTGTGGCTGGATGCGTTGAGCAACTATATTACCGGAATCGGCTATGACGCGGAGGGCAACAGTACAGACCAATATAAAAAACTTTGGCCTGCGGATCTGCATCTGATCGGAAAAGATATTATTCGGTTCCACACGATTTATTGGCCGATCTTTTTGATGGCCTTGGGAGAGCCTCTGCCGAAACAGATCTTTGGACATCCCTGGCTGCTTATGAGCGGCGGCAAGATGAGCAAGTCCAAGGGAAATGTGATCTATGCGGACGATCTGGTGGATTATTTTGGTGTGGATGCAGTACGTTATTATGTGCTCCATGAGATGCCCTATGATAATGACGGGAATATCACCTGGGAGCTGATCGCGGAACGGCTTAACTCCGATCTGGCAAACACTTTGGGGAATTTGGTGAACCGCACGATCTCCATGAGCAACAAATACTTTGACGGCGTGGTTGCCGACAAAGGCGCGGCGGACGAAGCGTTGGACGAAGAGTTTAAGAAGACTGTCACCGGAGTATATGTAAAAGTGACGGAAAAGATGGAAACTCTGCGCGTGGCGGATGCGCTGACGGAAATATTCGCGATCTTCAAGAGATGCAATAAATATATTGATGAGACCGAGCCTTGGGTGTTGGCCAAGGATGAGGCAAAGGCAGAGCGGCTTTCGACGGTGCTGTACAATCTGGTGGAAGGAATCACAATCGGCGCTTCCCTGCTCCACCCCTTTATGCCGGAGACGGCGGAGCGAATAGCTGCGCAACTGAATACCGAGCTGCGTGATTTTGACAGACTGCAGGAGTTCGGACTCTATGAGAGTGGGAAGAAAGTGACCGATCAACCTGAGATCCTCTTTGCGCGGCTGGATATGAAAGAGGTGCTGAAAAAGGAGGAGGAGCTGGCGGACGCTATGGCGGAAGCGACAGATCAAAAGGACGATGGGCAGGAGGCTGTCATTGACATTGCGCCCAAGGCGGAGATCACTTACGAGGATTTTGCCAAGATGCAGTTTCAGGTAGGTGAGATCATCAAATGTGAGGCTGTCCCCAAATCCAAGAAGCTTCTGTGCAGTCAGGTGCGCATCGGCAGCAGCGTAAAACAGATCGTATCCGGTATCAAGGCATATTATACGCCGGAGGAAATGGTGGGCAAGAAGGTGATGGTACTGGTGAATTTAAAACCGGCCAAGCTGGCGGGAGTCCTGTCTGAGGGGATGCTTTTGTGCGCTGAGGATGCGGAAGGTAATCTGGCGTTAGTGGTTCCCGAGAAAGAGATGCCGGCGGGAGCGGAGATTTGTTAAAGAATGGTTTGTTTTTTGGAAAATTTTCACTTTTTTTTGAAAAAGGGTTAAAATTTACAGAGAAATAATATATAATAAAAGACATGAAAAAAGAAACATTTTATTTTGATTCCAGAGATGGAAAAAGTAAACTTCATGCTGTACGATATCTGCCGGACACGGGAGATGTGACCTGTGTTCTGCAGATCGTGCACGGGATGGCGGAGTACATGGAGCGATATGAGGAGCTGGCGGCTTTCCTTACGGAAAAAGGGTTTGTGGTGACGGGAGAGGATCACTTAGGCCATGGAAAGAGTGTGCCGGAAGGAGGCAGATTCGGCTATTTCTGTGAACAGGATCCCGCCACTGTGGTGGTGCGGGATGTCCACCGTCTGAAAAAACTGACGCAGGAACTCTATCCGTCGGCGCCTTATGTGATCTTGGGGCACAGTATGGGTTCCTTTATTTTGCGGAATTATTTATGCAAATATGGCAGCGGCATCTCGGGAGCAGTCATTGTGGGTACCGGTATGCAGTCAAGGGGACTTATCGCTTTCTCCAAGATGGTGGCGGCGATCCAAAAGCTGTTTTGCGGCGGGAAGCATGTGAGCCAACTGATCAATGTGGCCACATTTGGTTCCTACACGAAGCGGATTGAGAATCCCCGCACGTTGGCGGATTGGCTCAGCAGAAACGAGGAGAATGTGGATCGGTATGTCGCTGATCCGCTGTGCAATTTTACTTTTACCGTGAATGGATTTCAGACATTGTTTGAGTTGATCTCACGCATCCAGAAACCGGAGAATTTAAAGAAGGTGCCAAAGGAACTGCCGATCTTGATGGTGTCCGGGGCGGATGATCCTGTGGGTGCGTATGGCGAAGGCGTGCGCAAGGCTTATGATTCGCTTAGGAAAGCGGGCGTCAAAGACGTCGGCATCAAACTTTATGACGGTGATCGGCATGAACTTTTGAATGAGACAGACCGTGCGCAGGTATGGGCGGATATTTATGATTGGATGGAGGATAAGGTCATAAAACCGGCGGCGCATCGTGCCACAATATAAGTTGGAGAGCAGCGGCATGTGCAAAAGTGAGATTCCTTACGAGATTAGATGGGCAAAAGAGGATGAATGGAAGCCTGCCATGGTGATGATCTGGAAGACTTTTCTGAAATATGAGGGCACAGACTACAGCGAGGAAGGCATAAAGAACTTTTTTGAATTTATCACCGACGATGGACTCTACAGAGCGTTTTTGTCGGGCAAATATCAGATGATGGTAGCGTTGGATGACGGACGAGTCATAGGAGCGGGTTCGATCCGCAACAAAAATCATCTTTCTCTGCTTTTTGTGGACGAGGATTATCAGAACAGGGGTGTGGGCAGAGCGTTAATGCGTCATCTGTGTGATTATCTGCGTGAGGAAGAGGGCGAGAAGCTGATGTCTGTGCAGGCGGCGCCCTATGCGGTGGAGTTCTATCAAAAGCTGGGTTTTCGCGTGGTGAAGCCAGAGGAAGAATTTTCAGGTATTCGCGTGACCTCCATGGAGAAGGTCCTGAGCGATCCGAACTGACAGTCGGAGATATATTAATTACGGAACGAATGATATACTCATTAAAATAAGGGAAGGAGTCATACAATGAAATTTTTGGACATAAACGGGCCGCTGATGCATTTTTTGGGTAAGATGGCAGATCTGATGTGGTTGAATATACTGACCATGATCTGCTGTATCCCCATTTTTACCATAGGTGCGTCCTTCACGGCGCTGCACTACATGGCGCTAAAGATCGTGAGGGATGAAGAATGTTATATCACAAAGGGATATTTCAAGTCGTTTCTGGAGAATTTCAGACAGTCTACTTTGATCTGGCTGCTTATGATTTTGGTGGCGGTAATATTGGGCGGCGATCTCTATATTATTTTGAAAATGGATATGGAGATCAACCGTGTGATCCAAGTGGTGATCATGGCGATCGGTGTGATGGTGTTAATGACCGCTGTCATGGTGTTTCCCATGCAGGCGAAATTTGCCAACCCGATCATCCGCACGCTTAAAAATTCGTTTGTGGTGGCAATTTTACAGTTCCCCAAGACTTTTCTGATGCTGATTTTGCTGACGTTTCCTGTGGTGATCTGTATTCTCTCATGGAGACTGGTGCCGATCGCGTTTTTGTTTGGTTTCTCTCTGCCGGCACTTTTGTCAGCCATGCTATACAACAAGTCTTTTTTGAAGATGGAACAGCAGTTCATTGATGCGAATACACCGGAGACTGAGTCGGAGCAGGAGGATGAGGACAGAATCTTCAGCGACAAGCTGGAGGAGTCTGTTTTGGCTGATGATCAGCAGGGTTGAGGTACATTATGCGAAAGAAGGCAGTTAACCAAATCAATATTCAGGAGATCCTGGTTCTGACAGTCCTGATCGTGATCGCGATTGCCATGTTGATCAACTTTTCCTACAGCAGTAAGAGCAAGTTGCGAGAGATGGTGGAGGACAATGCCACACAGGAGTTGGAGACTTACAGCGCACTGATCACGGCGCAGATCAATACCATTGAAGGTGCTGTGTCGGTGGCGGGGCAGGTGTTGGCTGATAACGACAAGTTGAGTAACACGGATATTCAGACAATGCTCGCCTACATACCGACATGTTGTAATTCCTATCAGGCCGTCTATTGCAGACCAAATGGGGCTGCCATGACCAGCGGAGGGAGACTTCTGTATTTAAATGAAACGGACTATTTTGAAAAACTGCAGGGCGATTCCCCTTTCTTTTTATATACGGAAGATGACGGCGTCATGGGGAGTCCTGCCATCGTTTATGTCCGTCCTATTATTCAGGAGGAAGAAACTCTGGGGTATCTGATGGCGTACCTTGACGGAGAGTTTCCGGTATCTGCCGTTCAGAACAGCGAATATGGCTCCAAGGCGTTTTTTGCTATTTTAGAGAAGAACGGCGAGATGAGACTAGCTTTTGGAAATGTGGAAAGCACGAAACTGTTGCAGGATAATTTTTGGGTAAGTTTAAAGCCTTACATAAAATCTAACTCGGACTATTTATTGATGGAAAGGCAGATTGCGGCGGGGATGTCGGGCATGATGTATGTGGCAGCCGACGAGGAGGAACGTCTTATTTGTGTGACACCCATAAAGAGTACCAGTTGGATACTATTGATGGGATTGGAGGAAAACGCCGTATCCGTCAGAGAGAATCGTGTGTGGGATAACAATGGAAGTTTCCAGATTTGGATCAGTTTGATCATGGTAGGGATGCTGGTGGTGATCGTGATCTTTAATGTTTTGAACCGAGTGCGCAATGTGGAGCATAGCCGTGAGCTAGAGAATAAAGCGGACACAGATCTGCTCACCGGTTTGAATAACAAGATTGCCACTGAGCGCAAGATTGCCGAGTACATGGCGGCAAATCAGGACAGCCAGGCGATGATGGTGGTGCTGGATGTGGATAATTTTAAGAAGATCAACGACACCTTGGGACATTCTTTTGGAGATGAAGTGCTGCGGGAATTGGGGCATCGACTGAGAGCCATGTTTCGCGCTTCCGATATCCTGGGGCGCCTGGGCGGCGACGAGTTTATCATACTGCTCAAAGACATAAGGGAAACTGCACAGATCGAGCGCGAGGGCAAGAAGCTGGAAGAGTTTTTCCATCACTTTGAGGTGGGCGAGTATGTGAAATATTCTGTGACAGCAAGTTTGGGGGCAGCGGTATTCCCCAGAGATGCCAATGATTTTGAGGGAATGTATAAGGCGGCGGATTCTGCGCTCTATGTGGCAAAACGGCGGGGAAAGAATCAACTTGCATTTTACGAAAAAAATGCACAGAAGGAAGAGAACGCATAGCTTTGTCTAATTTTACTAATTAAACGTCGCGATTTTGGTTAAAATGTCGGATGCTTGGTGTGAGCGGGAAGAATATAAGCAATTCTTACAATCAGATTCAAAATATTTGTGGAATAGTGGTATGGTGCTTTTGCTATTTTTTCGTTATACTAAATTCAGTATCATAGAAACGTGACATGAAAGGAGTTTACTCAAATGGCAAGTTTATCTTTAAAGAACATCTGCAAGGTATATCCCAATGGCTTTGAGGCTGTTAAGGATTTTAACTTGGAGATCGCGGATCAGGAGTTCATCATCTTCGTAGGACCTTCCGGATGTGGTAAATCTACTACACTTCGTATGATCGCAGGTCTGGAGGATATTTCCTCCGGTGAGCTGAAGATCGGCGACAGAGTTGTCAACGACGTAGAGCCCAAGGACAGAGATATCGCAATGGTATTCCAGAACTACGCTCTGTACCCTCATATGTCTGTGTATGACAACATGGCATTTGGTTTGAAACTGAGAAAGGTTCCCAAGGCTGAGATTGACAAGATGGTTAAGGAAGCAGCAAAGATCCTTGACTTGACTCCCCTTCTTGACCGTAAGCCCAAGGCTCTGTCCGGTGGTCAGAGACAGCGTGTGGCAATGGGACGTGCTATCGTGCGTAGCCCTAAGGTGTTCCTGATGGATGAGCCTTTGTCCAACCTGGATGCAAAGCTTCGTGTACAGATGAGAATTGAGATCGCTAAGCTGCATCAGAGATTAGGCACCACCATCATCTACGTTACACATGACCAGACCGAGGCTATGACGCTGGGTACCAGAATCGTAGTTATGAAGGACGGCGTTGTGCAGCAGGTTGACACTCCTCAGAATTTGTATGAGAAGCCTCAGAACTTGTTCGTAGCAGGATTCATGGGATCTCCTCAGATGAACTTCCTGGATGCAACCGTAAGAGTGAATGGCGACGTTGCAAGCTTGGAGATTGCTGGCAAGGCAATTCCTCTTCCTCCCGCAAAGTCCAAGAAGCTGATCGACGGCGGCTACAATGGAAAGGTTGTCACCTTTGGTGTTCGTCCCGAGGATGTATATGATTCCGATGCATTTATTCAGAGTTCTCCTCAGAGCGTGTTTGAGTCTACCGTTAAGGTGTATGAGTTGCTCGGCGCAGAAGTTTATCTGTACTTCGATCTTGACGAGTTCCCTATCACCGCAAGAGTAGATTCTCGTACCACTTCCAGACCGGGTGACAGCATCAAGTTTGCTCTGGATGTTGAGAAGATTCATGTATTTGACAAAGAGACTGAGCAGATTATCACAAACTAGCCTATACATGTAGTAAGTGGTATTGAGCTTACCGTAGCGCAATTTTAGGAGTGCTGGGAACAGCACTCCTTTTTGTCAGCATAAGAGAGAAAAGGAGAATTTTATGATTTCAAGTCAGATTATTCAGACCAGCCTCGACGAGCTAAAGGCGATCACTAAGGTTGATTTGGGGGTATACGATACATCGGGTGCAGTGATTGCCACAACGATGGACCGCAATGACGTTGCAGTTGATCTGATCAGCGGTTTTGCAAATTCTCCGGCAGACAGCCAGGTTATTGGCGTACAACATCTGCTCAGGATCCTGGACGAAGGGAAACTTTTGTATGTATTGGTGGCGAAGGGCATGAGCGAGGATGCCTATATGATAGGCAAGGTTGCGGTGTGTCAGATTCAAAATCTTGTGATTGCGTATAAAGAGCGTTTTGACAGAAATAATTTCTTTCAAAATCTGCTGTTGGACAATCTGCTTCTGGTGGATATTTATAACAGGGCCAAGAAGCTCCATATAGAAGCTGAAACGCCCAGAGCCGTGTTTTTGATAGAGATAAGGCCGGAAAAGGACGGCATTGCCAATGAATTGCTGAAAGGAATGTTTTCACCACAGCAGGGAGATTACATCACGTCTGTGGATGAAAACGATATCATACTGATCAAATCCTTAGAGGAAGGGCATGGAGCCGAGGACTTGCAGGCTGTGGCAGATACCATCGTGTCACTGTTGAACACAGAGGCGATGATGAACGCGAAGGTGGCTTACGGTACAGTGGTGAACGCGCTCAAAGATGTCTCCAAGTCATACAAAGAGGCCAAGATGGCTTTGGATGTGGGCAAGATATTCTATATTGAGAAAAATGTGATGGCTTACAGCTCTTTAGGGATTGGGCGTCTGATTTATCAACTTCCGGTGAATCTGTGCAAGTTGTTTATAGAGGAGATCTTTGGAGATAATCCTCCGGACAGTCTGGACGAGGAGACTTTGAATACGCTCAACAAATTTTTTGAGAATAATCTGAATGTATCCGAGACCTCTAGGCAGTTGTTCGTGCACCGCAATACGTTGGTATATCGCATCGAGAAGATTCAAAGGAGTACAGGATTAGATCTGCGCAATTTTGACGAGGCGCTGACTTTCAAGATTGCGCTGATGGTAGTCAACTATATGAAATATTTGGACAATCAGGAATATTAGAGACAACCCCCCGAATATACTTATATTGGATTAAGCGTATCGGGGGGTTTTTATGTATTTTGATAGAAAAGTGAAGTATTTGGATTATGTGGAGAACGGGGAGCGGATTAAAGGAGCGGGTTTTGTAAAGATCGAGGTTCGGGATCAGGTATGTCGTATGCAGATCTGTGTTCGCGGCCTGCATGTGACGGATCATTATGAAAAACAGGTGATTCTGACTGCGGACAAGCAGGAGAGCATATTGTGCAAAATAAAGATTGAAGGCGGAGAGGGAAACACCGGTGAATTGTGCATGGACAGTGAACGCATGGGACGCGGAGAGCTGCGGTATGCCCAATTAGAGGAGATCAGGATCCCCATTGCCGCGGGGAAAGAGATTCGTTGCACCTGGCGGGACAAAAGGCAGGCTGGAGCGTCTAAGGCTGAAGCAGCCTTGGTTGAAGCGACTATGGATGAAACGGTGGATAAGTCGGTTCTTGACGTGAGAGAGGAAGTTGAAAAGACAGAGGCAGCGGAGCGAGAAGTAGCACGTGAGCAGGAAAAGACGTTTGAGCAGGAAGTGGCACGTGAGCAGGAAAAGACGTTTGAGCAGAAAGTGGCACGTAATCAGGAAGAAACGTGGATGGGCAGAGCTACATATGAGGGAGTAGAGAAGAACATACGGAAACCAGATGTCGCGTCGGCAGATATCTTGATGGCGGAAGATGCAAAGATGGAAAAGGTCAATCTTGCGGAGAAGGAAATGACCAAGGCACAAACGGATTCCATGGAGGAAAGCCGGCAAATCCTGCAGGATGACAAATGGAGCCAATTAGTTGCCATCTATCCGCATATCGCGCCCTTTGAGGATGAGCGGGAGTATCTGTCCCTGGGGCCTGGGGACTTTGTGATCTTCCCGAGTCGGTATTACCGAATGGTCAACAACAGTTTTCTATTGCATGGTTATCACAATTATCGGCATCTCATCCTTTCCCGTCTGGAGATTCGGGGCGAGATCCGCTATTATGTGGGTGTGCCGGGAAATTTTTATGACAAAGAAAAACAGGTTGCTATGATGTTTGGGTTTGAAAGCTTTGAATGTAAACAAGAACCAGCCAGATCGGGAGATTATGGGTATTATATGATGCGGGTGGAATTGTAGAGGGGAGAAGTACGCCAGTGTTTTATAGTATGTCAAATTAGGCAAAATAGAATCCACATTTATACTCCAGTCTCATCAAATTCCGGAATAAAGCTTTCCCTGGCAGTTTCGCCTTCCTGTCGAAACCCCTGTTCGATGCCAATCCGTTCTGCAAAGTTCAGCACGCGGCGATATTCTTCCTCAGTGACACGGCGATTGAGCGAAGGAATGTCGGACACAGGGGAGAGAGGTGTGTATTGGTTCATAATACTTACATAAATGTCATTTCTATAGGTTTCATGGAGATAGCGGAGCAGCTTTTTGGAATCTTTGGTCTCCCCCGGGAGGATGAGATGCCGAACGATGACGCCGCGTTTCATCAGTCCGCTGCTTTCTTCTAACACAGGCTTTCCTACCTGACGGAACATTTCCGCCAGAGCGGCGGAGGCCTTTTCAAAGTAATCTGGGGCGTGGGAATAGCGCCCGCTCAATTCCGAAGAATAATATTTCAGATCAGGCAGGTAGATATCCACCAGACCTTCCAACAGTTGCAAGGTTTCGGTTTTCTCGTAGCCGCCGGTATTGTACACCACGGGCAGCGCAAGGCCATGGGATTTGGCGAGTCTGAGTGCGGCACAGATCTGAGGGACAAAATGCGTGCCGGTGACCAGGTTGATATTGTAAGCGCCCTGCGCTTGCAGCTCCAGAAAAATATCGGAGAGCCGTTCCATGGAGATTTCTTTGCCTGTTTTGCCGGCGGCGATAGGATAATTTTGACAAAAGATACATTTCAAATTGCAGCCGGAGAAAAAGACGGCTCCAGAGCCGCCGCGCGGCGCTGCGCCTGATATTGTCGGGTTTTGCCCGGAAATATCGGCGGTTCCGGAGATGCAAGGTTCTTCCCAATAATGGAGAGCCGCGCGGGCCGCCCTTATTTTGGCAGTCTGTCCGCAGTAACCCACTTCGCCTGCAAGACGGTTTACATGACATTTGCGGGGACAGAGTGCACAATCACGAAGAAGGTTCTGTTCAGAATCCTTTTCGACATATGAAGTGATTTGTCCGTTCATTTTCATCAGTGTAACTTTCAATCGTTAAAACTTATAGAAAACTATGAATGAGTTGAAGTGGCAGTATTGTTCAAAAAAATCAACCAGGTCTTTTTCAAAATAACGCCCCAAAAACAGCGGAAATGTTTTTGCACCAAATACCGCACATCCCCTGAGGCTGCAGCTATGACTCCACCCAGCACCCTCGCGGCACATGAAAAATTCTGTTTAGTGCTGCTTTGTTCCCAACCTGACACGGTTCACAGACATCCATTGCGCAAGACCGAATTTCAACATCACAAATGCAGGGAATCCCCAGACAATGTGCGGCTTAATAAGTGTATCGGTTTTTGTTGCTTTTGTCAAGGATAAATTGTATTGACATTATTCCATAAGTGGAATATCATAGAAAGAGAAAACATAAAGAAATCGATACAAGGAGGGTGCGGATGCTAAAGCACGGGATCTTAGGTTTATTGAATTATCATGGGATGACAGGGTATGAGATTATGCAGACTTTTCGAGATTCCCTGAATTTTTTCTGGAGGGCGCAGACAAGTCAAATCTATCGGGAGCTGGAGGGCCTGGAACGGCAAGGCTGGGTCAGCAAGACTTTGGTCAAACAGCAAGGAAAGCCGGATAAAAATATCTTTGCGATTACGGAAGCGGGTCAGAAGGAGCTGCTTGGATGGCTGGCGCAGGGAGAGCTGTTGATGGATGTGCGCAACCCCACCTTGATGAAGGTCTTTTTTCTGGGGGAGAGGGACAAAAGGGAGAATATCGAACGCTTTCGGAAATTACAGGAGGAATGTGAGCGGCGGCTGCGGACTTTGGAGCCGGTGCAGGGATATATTCAAGCCTATGGAGACTACGTTGAGGATAAGGAAAAGACAGCGTATTGGGAGATGACGGTGGATTATGGCCGCCAAAATCTACAATCCTTCATAGATTGGGCACAGCGCTGCATAGAACGGTTGGAGGGATTAGAATGAATATTTTGATGATCAACGGCAGTCCGAAAGGGGGCGCGAGTAATACCTATAAGCTTACCAGAGCTTTTTTGGAAGGGATGGAGGAGACAGTCTCTCAAAGCGAAGCGGTGTCGGTGAAAGAAATACAGGTAAACAGCCTCAAGATAAGGCCCTGTCTGGGTTGTTTTTCCTGTTGGAATCAGACGCCGGGGCAATGCTGTATTCAGGACGACATGGCGGGAGTGATCGCGAAGCTTCTGTGGGCGGATGTGACGATATGGAGTTTTCCGTTATACTATTACACTGTGCCTGGCGGATTGAAAAATCTGATCGACCGTCAGCTTCCTATGATGCTTCCGTTTATGGAGGAGCGAGAGGATGGAGTCGGAAACGGGAGCCATCCTTTCAGATATGATATAGCGGGAAAGCGGACAGTGTTGATCTCCACTTGTGGCTTTTATACTGCGGAGGGAAATTATGACGGTGTTCGCAGTCTGTTTGATCATATCTGCGGCAAGGACAACGGCTATACTGCCATTTTCTGCGGACAGGGAGAGCTGTTCCGTGTGCCGGAGTTGTCCGCCAGGACGGGTGCGTATCTGGGTTATGTGAGAGCGGCGGGCAGCGAGTATGCGGCGGGAGGAATATCTGAGGAGACCAGGGCATATTTGGATGAAATGTTGTACCCCAAGGAAACCTTTGAAAGTTGGGCAGATGCCAGTTGGGGAGTGGACAGGGAGAGCGGAGAAAAGGAGTCGGACGCGCTGATCTTTACCCGACAGATGGCGGCGCTCTATCGAAAGGAGAGTTATGCAGGGCAGGACAAGGTGCTGGAAATGTACTATACGGACTTAAACGAGGGTTATCAGATTGTTTTGGGGAAGGAAGGCAGCAGGGTGCTCCCCGACTGTTCCCTGACGGCCACTACCAGGATCGAGACGCCGATCACTGTGTGGAAATCGATTGCAGCAGGGGATATTCGGGGGGATGAGGCCCTGATGAAGCAGCTTTATCGGGTGGTTGGAGATTTTGATTTGATGCTTCGATGGGAGGAGTATTTTGGAGATACGGCTGATAAAAAGGCCGGTTCTTATAAGGGGACGGAGAACGAAAACCGGACGGAAGGTGCAAAGGAAGCGCCCGATCGGGTGCATGTACCCAAAAAGGCGACCAACATGGTGGCAATGCTGATTCCCTGGACAGTGTTCTGGATCTTTGTTGCGATCAATGGCTGGGTGGGAGCATTTGTGAGCATCGCTTCCTGTGTGCTCACGCCGTTGTTGTTTTACCGGCACAAAAGAACCCTGTATGACATCTTGAGTGGAGCGTTGGTGGCTGGTTTTTCCATAGCGGTGCTGTCAGGAATATCGGACCGGATTTTGCTTCCCCTATCCTATCTGACGTTTGGAATTATGTGGTGCGTGTCATGTCTGGGAAGAATACCGCTTACTGCCCATTATTCCATGAATGGATACAACGGAGAGAACGCCCTGTCCAATCCGCTCTTTATGAAGACTAACAGGATCCTCACGTTTTTGTGGGGCGTTTTGTATCTGTTGACGGCTGCTTTGACCTATGTTCTCATGGGGACGCCGGTCAAGGCTTATGTAGGTGCGGTCAATTCGGTGGTGCCAATCCTAATGGGAATTTTTACTGCGTGGTTTCAGAAATGGTATCCGGCGCGGGTGGCGAGAGGGGAAAGGTGGTTTTGAAAAGCATTTTGGTATCTGCGTTCAGGTATTGTTTTTTGAAACCGAGTGTTTTATAATATTTGACAATAAAGAATAATTGAATGTGCAAGCGAAGCCGAGACTTGAGATATGAATTAAATGCTCTGATGCCACAAGACTTCAAGGGTACGCTGCCGACGATAGAAGAATTAGAACAGGGGTTGCGTGATGACAGGGATGTATGACCGAAAGTTACATTGTATCATTTATGTCAGGACATTATGAAGGCAAATAGGTTCAACATTTTTATGAAGGAGGATTATATTTATGAACAAAAACGCATTTCGTCAGATGAGCTACGGTGTATATGTGGTCAGCACATGGGATAAGGGGAGAGCGACCGGCTGCACGGCTAACAGCGCTATGCAGATCACGTCGGATCCTGCTACGATCGCGGTGAGCATCAACCATGACAATTATACCAATCAATGTATTCAGGAGACCGGCAAATTTGCGGTGTCCATTCTGGGAGAACATTCTGACCCGGGGATCATCGGAACCTTTGGTTTTCAAAGCGGAAGAGACCATGATAAGTTTGACGGGGTGGAGCAGACTTTGAAGGGTTATATGCCGGTGGTGGCGGATGCGTGCGCGTACATTGTCTGCGAAGTCGTGGACAAAATGGAGACCTCCAGCCATACGGTATTTTTGGGGAAGGTGACGGAAGCAGATATTTTAAAGCAGGATGACGCTATGACCTATGCCTACTACCACAATGTCATCAAGGGCAAGAGTCCCAAGAACGCACCTACCTATATTGCGGAGGACAGTGCCGCTAATGCCACGGGCGAAGGGAAACGCTATGTGTGTAGTGTCTGCGGATATGAGTACGAGGGAGACGTGGCATTTGAGGATCTGCCGGAGGATTATGTCTGCCCTGTATGTAAACAGCCGAAATCAGCCTTTGTGGAGAAGTGAAAGGCTGACTTCGGCCGCCATATTCTATATGGAAAGCACCGGTTTTTATGCCGATGCTATGCCTAATGTGACAGGTTTGTCTAAGGCGCCAAGTCCATACAGTCAATATACGAATTGCCTATTTTAAAAGAGTAATAGCTTCTGTGCTCTTCGCTCATACTGTCTTGCGGGTATGAGACCGCGTTATTGTCCGTAAAGTAAGCAGGCAAAAACAGTTGATCCATGTGCAGATCGGCGGCATCCATATTTTGCAGATAAACATAGACGATGGTGTGCAGATTTTCAAATGCAATGGCATATTCAAACCGATCCGTCCAATTTGCCAAGGCTACATAGGCGGTGTCCGCATAATGTTCGTTGTCCACGTACAAGCGGTTGGTCTGTCCCTGGTAGGTGAGTTCCAGCGCTTCCAGTCTCTCTATCTCTTTGTAAAACGTTTCCTCGGTATAAACGTTTTTTAAATAGATCTGGCAGACTGGAGCGAAGATCTCATCTTGAAGCCGATAATAAAAATCTCCGGATTCGATCTCCAATTCCGGCGAGGGAAAGACTGCCAGGGGAGATTGTATGCCCTTGGCGTCCAGGGCAGCATAATTTTCCCTTCCGGAGACTGTGACGCGGGAACCCCAAATCAGATAGTGTGTGCAGGCTGCCAAGAGCAAAAACAGTGCGATCACGCTGCCAAGCGCCCAGCACAGGCCCTTTAAGCGCCTTCTGTATTTTTTCAGATAGTTCACATGTCTGTGGTCTTGTTCTATGATCTGAAGTTGATCGGCCTTTACCTGGTCATATATTTGGCGGCAGGTCTCACAATTTTGTATATGTGCGCTGACTTCTCTCTCCACGTCAGGATCCAACACCTGATCCAGATAGAGAGGCAGCAGTTCTTGCATAATCTTACAATTTATATTACTCATTTTCCTTTTCCTCCAATATCATGCGGGCGCGGTGGTATGTGACTCTTGCCCAGGCCTCCGATCTGCCGAATATCTCGCCGATCTCTTTGAAGGACAAGTAACCGGAAAGGCGCATCAGCATGACTTCCTTCATCTGTTCATTCAGCAGACGTATATTTTGATAGAGTCGAATCTTGCTCTCCTGCAGGACGCAGGCGTCCTCTATCGATGTACCTTTTGCCGTCACGGGAAGTCCTTCCTCTAAGCTTACCTTGGAAATTTTCTTTTCCTTTCTCAGGTATTGATACCAGACGTTTTTGGCGATCCTGCACATCCAGGTGAAAAGACTGCTTTCTCCGCGGTAATTTGGCAGGCTTTTTAATATTTGGAAAAAAGTCTCCTGAGTCAGTTCCTCCGCAAGATGCTCATTGTGGCACAGGGAGAGCAAATAGGAATCAATACGGTCAAAGTATTGTTCAAAAAGGGTTTCAAATTCATCCGAGGACGATTTGCTTTTTTCCTTCATTCCAAAGCCCTCCTTTCTTAGGGAAGCCATATTCTCTATTATATTAGTTGGTGAAAAAGAGGAAATGTTACAAAGAATTTTTTGTCTGTTTATTCCGCGCTCTCAATTCGGAGAAAAACAATTTCAACATCTCGCTACATTCCTGCTCCAGGACGCCCCGAACTACGGTGGCCTGGTGATTGAAAGCCGGATGTTCCAAGATATTTAAAATAGAGCCGCCGCAGCCTGCCTTGGGATTCATGCATCCCATGACTACCTCCGGTATGCGGGCCTGTATGATGGCGCCCGCGCACATTTGACAGGGTTCTAAGGTCACGTACAGGGTACACTCCTCCAGTCTCCAGTCGCCGATTTTTTTGCTGGCCTTGTTGATCGCTGTGATCTCTGCGTGCGCCAGAGTATTTTTATCCGTGTTGCGGCGGTTGTAGCCGCGGCCGATGATCCGGCCCTCGTGCACGATAACGCATCCGATCGGCACCTCGCCCAAGTCATATGCTTTTTTGGCCTGTTTTAAGGCTTCTCTCATGTATTTTTCCTGAATCGAAATAATTGACGCCATCTGTCAAACTCCTTTTGATCAAAACTGCCGTGTTGTCATTTGGGATATTGTCAGTATAAACACTCCTTTCGCGCCCGTCAATGCTTTTGGAAAATGTTGGCTGGGAGCGAGAAATATAGTATACTACTATCCATAAAGATCAAATTTTTTAAGGAGTAAAAGTATGGGAAGGTTATTTTTTGAGAGAGAGGCGGACTGCTTTGCGGAAGCTCTGCCGATCGGAAACGGACGCCTGGGCGCTATGATATACGGCGGGACAGAGAAGGAATTGCTGCAGTTGAATGAGGATACCATCTGGTACGGCGGCCCCATGAATCGAATCAATCCGGAAGCGCGGAAAAATCTGGAGACCGTCCGAGAACTGATATTTGACGGGAAGATACCGGAGGCCGAGGAACTGTTGCGATACTGTTTCTCGGGTACTCCCGCAACTATGCGCCCTTATCAGAGTCTTGGAGAATGTCAGATTCAGATGGTCGGGACGGGCGATGTAAAAGAGTATGAGCGGGAGTTATCGTTGGACGAAGCGGTGGCAAAAGTCCGCTACCGAAGGGAAGAGACCACGTACACTAGGACGTATTTTTGTTCTCAGCCTGCACAGGTGATCGCCGTAGAATTTGCTGCCGATTTGGGAAAGGCAATCTCGTTCGATGTACTGCTCACTCGCAGGCGTTATTATGACAGTGTGCGAAGAGATGGAAAGGATATGGTCTGTCTGTGCGGCAATTTGGGCGGAGGCTCTGATTTCGCGCTGGCTTGCAAGGTGTGTGTGGAGGGCGGTACAGTGCAATGTCTGGGGGAGCATCTGGTGGTGCGAAACGCGGATCGGGCATGGATTTATCTTGCCGCTGCCAGCACATATCGGGAGGAGAACCCGAAGGAGTATGTCACAAATATTTTGGAGCAGGCCGCGCGGCGGGGATTTGAGCGGTTAAAGAAGGAACATATAAAGGATTATCAGGCCCTCTATGGGCGTGTGAGTTTGGAACTGCCAAGCGATGCCGAAAAGGAAAAACTGACCACGGACAGGCGGCTTGCGGCGGTACGGGAAGGCGAGGCGGACAGCGGACTTGTGAAGCTGTATTTTGATTATGGGCGATACTTGCTTTTGTCCAGCAGCAGAAAGGGCAGTCTGCCCGCTAATCTGCAGGGGATCTGGAATGATCAGATGGAGCCTTCCTGGGACTCCAAATACACCATCAATATCAATACGGAGATGAATTACTGGCCTGCGGAACCCTGTAATCTGCCGGAGTGCCATGAACCCTTATTTGAACATTTGCGAAAAGTGATGGAGAGCGGTCAGAGAACGGCGCGGGAAATGTATGGATGCCGCGGTTTTGTGGCGCATCACAATGTAGACATCTGGGCGGATACGGCTCCCCAGGATATTTATATTCCCGCGACCTACTGGGTGATGGGGGGAGCCTGGCTGTGCACGCATCTGTGGATGCATTATGAGTATACCTTGGATTTGGATTTCCTTGCCGACGTCTATGATATTCTGGAGCAGGCGGTGCTCTTTTTTGAAGATTTTTTGGTGGAGCGAGAGGGCGTCTATCTGATCTGTCCGTCCGTGTCTCCGGAAAATACTTATATTATGAAGAATGGTATAATGGGCAGAGTTTGCGCAAGCTCCACCATGGACAATGAGATTTTAAAAGATCTGTTGGACAGTTATGAAAAAGCCTCCGCCCTCCTGGGAAAACAGAGCGAGATCCGCACGCGGGCGAAGGAGATCAGGGAGCGTCTGCCTCAAATGAAGATTGGAAAACACGGACAGATCATGGAGTGGATGGAAGATTACGATGAGAAGGAGCCGGGACATCGGCATGTCTCTCAGTTGTATGCGCTGCATCCCGGCAACCGAATCACTGTGGACGGCGAACCCGAGCTGGCGGAGGCCGCCAGACGAACGTTGGAGCGAAGGATATCTCACGGCGGAGGATACACCGGCTGGAGTTGTGCATGGCTGATCAATTTTTACGCCAGACTGTGGGATGGCGAGCGCGCGTGGGATATGTTGTGTAAGCTGTTGCGCGGCTCCACTTATCCCAATCTCATGGACAATCATCCCAAGAAGGTGGGAAGCGTGTTTCAGATCGACGGGAATTTCGGCGGCTGCGCGGCCATATTGGAAATGCTTGTCCAGAGCGACGGGGAGCGAGTGGCGCTCTTGCCGGCCTGCCCGGCGGCGTTAGGAAATGGCAGCCTGCGGGGAGTGCGTGTGAAGGGCAACGCCTTTCTCGATATGGAATGGGGGAATGGGAAAGTGATCAGTGCAAGACTTCGGGCACAGAGTCCCTTCAAGCGCAAGATACTTTGGAACGGCAGACAGAAAGAGATTGTTCTGGAAGAGGGACAGACTTATGAATTGGCAGCGATGCCGGATTTCCAGGGTTGATTTTGGGGTATCCCTTGTAGAAAATGGAAAATTATGATAACATAGTCGTAATGTGGCAAGAAAGGAAGGAGTTTTGAAATGAATTTGGAACAACAGTTGAGTGAGATCATAGACAAGGCATATGGGAAAAGTATTGCGGATTGTACCAATGCGGAGCTCTACAGCGGCGTTCTGCAGTTTGTCAAGGATAAGATCAAAGCTGCGCCCGCTATCACAGGCGAGAAAAAGATCTATTACATTTCCATGGAGTTTTTGATCGGAAAGCTTTTGTCCAACAATTTGATCAATTTGGGCGTTTATGACGAATTGCGCACTGTGCTGGAGGCGAACGGTAAAAGTCTGGCTGCGCTGGAAGAGGAGGAGCCGGAGCCTTCTCTGGGAAACGGCGGTCTGGGGCGCCTGGCGGCATGTTTTTTGGACTCTATCGCCACGCTTGGCCTGCCCGGGGACGGTATCGGCCTGAATTATCATTTCGGACTGTTCAGGCAAGTATTTCAGGACCATTTGCAAAAGGCGGAGAAAAACGATTGGATTCAGGAGCAGTCCTGGCTCAATGATACCGGAATTTCTTTTGAGGTTGCCTTTGGCAAGAAGAAAGTGACATCCGTTCTTTATGACATTGATGTCATAGGATATGAGAACGGTGTGAACAAACTACACCTGTTTGATATCAAGACGATAGATGAAAGCCTGGTGAAGAAGGGGATCGATTTTGACAAGGGGGCGATAGATAAAAATCTGACGCTGTTTTTGTACCCTGATGATTCTGACAAGGCGGGCAACCTGCTGCGCATTTATCAGGAGTATTTTATGGTGAGCAATGGGGCGCAGTTGATCTTAAAGGAGCAGAAAGCGCTGGGCCATGATCTGCACAGGCTCAATGAGCATGTGGCGATACAGATCAACGACACCCATCCCACGCTGGTTATCCCAGAGTTGATCCGTATTCTCACCGAGCAGGAAGGATTCACTATGGATGAGGCGATCGCGGTAGTGAGCAAGACTTGTGCCTACACCAACCACACGATTTTGGCGGAAGCGTTGGAAACGTGGCCTCTGGATTATGTGAAGAAAGTGGTGCCCCAGTTGATTCCCATTATCAGGGAGTTGAGCCGACGCATTGCGAAAAAATATAAAGAAGAAAAGGTTCAGATTATTGACAAAGACAACAAGGTGCATATGGCGCATATAGATATCCATTACGGCTACAGCATCAACGGTGTGGCGGCGATCCATACGGATATCCTGAAAGAGACGGAGCTGAACCATTTTTATAAGCTTTATCCCGAGAAATTTAATAACAAGACAAACGGCATTACCTTTAGACGCTGGCTGCTGTCCTGTAACAGGGAACTGGCAGCTCTGTTGACAGAGACGATCGGAGACGGATACAAAAAGGATGCGGCGCAACTGGAAAAACTTCTCGACAAAAAGGAAGATCAGGCAGTCCTGGATAGGATCGATGAGATCAAGAAGGCCAAAAAGAGAGAACTGGCTGCCTATATTCAGGAGAAAGAAGGGATCACGCTGGATGAAAATTCCATATTTGACATTCAGATCAAGCGTCTCCATGAGTACAAGCGTCAGCAGATGAACGCACTTTATATCATCCACAAATATCTGGAGATCAAAGATGGCAAGAAGCCTGTGAGGCCGTTGACATTCCTTTTTGGCGCCAAGGCGGCTCCCGCTTATGTGATCGCGCAGGACATCATTCATCTGATCTTGGTGCTCTCCGAGATCATCAATCATGATCCGGATGTCAGTCCTTATATGAAGGTGGTGATGGTGGAGAACTACAATGTGGGATATGCGGAGAAATTGATTCCCGCCTGTGATATTTCAGAGCAGATATCTCTGGCTTCCAAAGAGGCTTCCGGAACAGGCAACATGAAGTTTATGCTCAACGGCGCGGTGACTTTGGGCACCAGCGACGGGGCCAATGTGGAGATCCACGAGTTGGTGGGCGACGACAATATCTACATCTTTGGCGAAAAGAGCGACACGGTCATTCAACATTATGCCAAGGCGGATTATGTGTCCAAGAATTACTATAAAAAGAGCAAAGTGATCAAGAGGGCAGTAGATTTTATAGTAGGAAAACAGGCCCTGAAAGTGGGACACAAGGAGAATCTGGAGCGTTTGTACAAGGAACTGCTGAACAAAGACTGGTTTATGACCCTGTTGGATCTGGAGGATTACATCAAAGTAAAGGATCAGGCTTTTGCGGATTATGAGGACAGAGAAAAGTGGAAGAGGATGATGCTGGTGAATATCGCCAAGGCCGGATTCTTCTCTTCCGACCGCACCATTGCAGAGTACAATCGGGATATTTGGAAGCTGAAATGATGTTTCCGGTTTCCAGCATGTTACGGAAAGTTACGCTCCAGCGGGGTAATCATTCCCATTCGGACACGCTCCCGCTCGATGAAACACGTAGCGGCACATAAGCTGACAAAATACGTCAGCTAAGTGCCGACGTGTTTCAACGGTTCCTCATGGGAACAATTACCCCACTGGAGCTGAGTAACCGGCATGTTGATCTTGCTGAATGTCGTAATCCGAATTGTGCAGATGGTATACTCCATAAGCAGACGCTAGCGAGCCGTCGGTACTTAGCGGCTGTCTTTTAGCCGCTTATGTACCGTTACGAGCGAGGTGCAGCGAAAGCGTGTCTGCGGTGGAATATACCATCCGCACAATGACACTTGCTACGACCTTGGTTAAAAGCAACTACATTTATGGCTGAATAGTTACCGTTTCAGGAGAATATTAAAAAGTTTAGTTGCTGTGAAGCTTAGAGATATGATATAATGTACGCGGTGGCAATCGAAGATTTTTCGAGCGGACACTGCGAATGAGAGGATGGTGTACAACCATTTGACGAGTGAAGCTAACAAAAAGTGCAGGAGGTAATGCAGATGATCAAAGGTTTTAAGATGAAATTATATCCCGGACAGGAAGCGGAGTATGAAAAGAGACATAATGAGCTGTGGCCGGAGATGCAGGATATGATCCATGAGCACGGCGGTAAGAATTACACGATTTTCCTAGACAAGGAAACGCTTACCTTGTTTGGCTATATTGAGATCGAGGATGAGGAGTTGTGGGCAAAGGGCGCAGATACGGCGATCAACCGCAAATGGTGGGATTTCATGGCGGATATTATGGAGACCAATCCGGATAACAGTCCCGTAAGCATCGATCTGCAAAATGTATTTCATTTAGACTGACGGATAAATAAGGAATTGGAACTGCGCATTATAGCCACGTCAGCCATAATGCGCCAGCTCCGGCTCCCCTTGAAGAGGCGGCACATGGCGGTAAAGAGAAAGTTTGTAAGTACGCGTTTGTTAAAGGAAGGAATGAAGATTGACCAGGCCATTGTGGATGGCACGGGGCGCTCCCTGATTGAGAAGGGGGCTTTTTTGGATGATTTTCAGATCGAGTACCTTCAGGGAAAAGGCGTAGGCGGCGTGTACATACAGGAAGGTGAGCCGGACGAGGATGAGTTGGAGTTGGAGATGCAGATCCCTCAATATACCAGAGAGGTGATCGAGAAGAATCGCGTGGAGGACAGAACCAAGGTAAAGCTTACCGAAAGTGTGCGTAAACGTGTGGGAGAAGGCATCCAATTCTTATACACCAACACGGATTCCGAGAATTTTTCCGAGGCGACCAACAACGTGGCGGACGCCTTGATGAAGACGATTGTGGACAATGATGCGGTAGCGGTAGATATCAGCATGTTGAAGGTCAGCGATGAGTATACCTTCAAGCACAGTGTGGACGTAGCTACCATGGCAATGATCATCGGCAAGAAATATGGGTTGAATGACAAAGAATTGCATGAACTGGGGATCGCCGGACTGCTTCACGATGTGGGCAAGACCAAGATACCTCTTGAAGTGCTGAATAAGCCTGCCAAGCTCACAGATGAAGAGTTTGCTTTGATGAAGCAGCATACGCTCTTTGGGTTTGAGATTTTGAAGAAAAGAAATGAATTTCCGGACTCTATTATGCGAGGTGTGTTGCAGCATCACGAAAAACTCAATGGCAGGGGTTACCCGTTGGGAGTTTCGGCGAACAAGATCCATCCATATGCACGAATTATCGCGGTGGCGGATGTGTATGACGCGCTGGTGACGGAGCGGCCTTATAAATCCGGTTTTCCCAAGAACACCGCGGCGGAGATGATCATGGCGATGACCGGCGAGCTGGACTTTGAGGCTATGAAGAGTTTTTTGGCGACCATCATCCTCTACCCTGTGGACAGCATTGTACAGTTGTCCAATGGTGAGAAAGCGAAGGTGATCGAGAATACGGAGGAGAATACGCTCCGTCCAAAAGTGGTGGGGTTAAAAAGCGGAAAAATATATGATCTGGCCAACGACGTAAAATGCGCCAGCATTATCATACAGTGAGATGTGCATAGAGCATAAGGTTCTTGAATTACCATACATCTCAAGGAGGAAATAATTATTTTACAGTAAGAGGGGGACCGGATGACAATAATTGGGTTAGTAGGCCCATTTGGAAGTGGGTGTACATACGTCGCAAAAGAGATTTTAGAAAAAGAATTAGGATATCGTTATATTTCATTATCTGATATTTTGCGAGAAGAATATCGAATGACAGAGGGAGGCAATTCTGAAAAACCTGATCGTCGCGTTTTGCAAGATTTTGGAGATGCCGTGAGGGAAGAAAAGGGAACTGATTATCTGGCTCAAAAAGCGGCACGGAAAATTAAGGAAGCTTTAGCAGAGGGAGATGCTAATTTTGTTATAGATAGTATTCGAAATCCCGAAGAAGTGTATTTTTTAAAGAGCCAGTATGTTGATTTTTTTGTAATAGGTATATTTGCAGGAAGCGATCTGCGGTGGAAAAGAGTTCAAGATAGTTATGACCGCAATCAAGGATTGTTTCTGGAAGATGAAAAACGGGACAAGGGGGAGAAGATCGCGTATGGTCAACGTGTCACAGATGCGTTTTTGACATCAGATGCGATTATCTTGAATGAAACGGAAATTGTAAATCAAAATGAAGCTTATAAAACTATCAGAGCCAAAATTGAGAAATATATCAACCTGTTTATAGGCAAGGCGACAGACAAGACTCCTTCGGAAAAAGAAGCCATAATGGCAATGGCATATTCAAACAGTTTGAGATCAAGCTGTTTGAAGCGCAAGGTGGGAGCGGTCATTGCCGATTCCAAAGGGAATATCTTCAGCTCAGGATACAATGAGGTTCCTTTTTTGGAGAGGCCCTGTTTGAGTATGTACGGCGATTGTTACCGTTCTGTGAGCAAAAAGGGAATTGAAGAACTTTTTGATACGGAGCAAGAGACATTATCTAAAAAGGTGATGGAAAAAGTAAAGCTTTTAGAAAAATGTAGAGCGTTACATGCAGAAGAAAATGCGATTGTAAATGTTGCTCGTTTTGGTAGTACTGCAGCATTAGAAAATGCTACTCTCTATACTACAACCTATCCTTGTAACTTATGTGCGAACAAAATAGCACAAGTGGGAGGGATTCAAAAAGTAGTTTATTATGAACCGTATCCGGTAGAGGAAGCGAAAAGGATTCTCGAAAAGGCGGGTATTCAACAGGAAATGTTTGAAGGAATCACGTTTAATGCTTATTTTCGCGTTTTTAATGAAATAATAATGTAGTGAGAAGGAGAGGTCAAATGGAAAGTATGAAAATTTGCAAAAAATGTAGTCAGCTAATGAATTACAATTCGTATTTCAGTGGTTATTATTGTGCTTCGTGTGGTTTACTGGAGCCTGAAAGGAAGCAGCCATCTTGGTATAGCAGAGGAGAGGATGCTAAAGCAAGCGGAAATGTTATTTTGCAAAGCGTAGGACAAATGTAGCGTAAAATGCGCCAGCATTATCATACAGTGATTTAAAGAGGACGGCTGATCAACTGTCCTCTTTTTGTTAAATCAGCTCCATTTCCATAATTTTGAAAAAAGCACTTGACAGATTCATTTGGCATGATATACTTTGAATGTCAAAACATTTTAAATTAAAATAATTTAAAACACAAAATACTTGAAATTAAAAGAAACACATAATAAAAGAAGTGATAGTAAAGAAGTGTATAGTAAAGAAACGTATAGCAACAGAAACGCATAGCCGATGCAAGAAGGAGCGATATGATAGGAAAAATAAAAGGGACGGGCGCATATGTACCGGAAAGAGCCATTCACAATGATGAGCTTGCCCGAATCATGAACACTAATGATGAATGGATTCGCGAGAGAACGGGAATCGTCAGGCGGCACGTGGCTTTTGAGGAGACCACAGTCAGCATGTCGGTGAAGGCCGCTCGCAAGGCTCTGGAAAATGCGGGCGTATCCGCCGAGGAGCTGGATATGATACTGGTGTCCACCGTCTCATCCAATTTGGTTCTGCCGTCTACCGCATGCGCTGTGCAGGCGCAGTTGGGTGCGGGCCGCGCAGCGTGTTTTGATCTAAACGCAGCCTGTACCGGCTTTTTGTTTGCGCTCAATACGGTTCAGGCGTATTTCCATGCAGGTGTCATCAAATGCGCATTGGTCATTGGCGCGGAGAGCTTGTCCAATCTGCTGGATTGGTCTGATCGGGGGACGGCGATCTTGTTTGGGGACGGAGCGGGAGCCGCCGTACTGACGGCGGGCGAGGGAGATTTTCCCAAGATGGTGATACATTCTGACGGAACCAAGGGGCCGGTGCTCACTTGCGACAGTCCCTTTGCCCACGGAAGGGAGATTCCTTTTTTTGCAAAAGGGCAGTCTCCTGAGGGGGAGGCTTACATACGGATGTCAGGACAGGAAGTTTTTAAGTTTGCAGTCAGACAGGTGCCCTTGTGTATTGCGGAGCTTTTGGATCAATGCGGCATAAAGGTGGAGGATATCGATCTTTTTCTGCTGCATCAGGCGAATCAGCGGATCGTGGAGGGCATTGCCAGGAGACTTCGGGCGGATCTGAGCCGCTTTCCCATGAATATGGCGGAATATGGCAACACTTCCTCCGCCAGTATTCCGATTCTGTTGGATGAGTGCAACCGGAGTGGACGGCTGAAGAAAGGGATGAAACTGGTGCTCGCCGGTTTCGGCGCGGGACTTTCCTGGGGCGCCACTTATATGGAGTGGAATGAGGGAGCGATCTAAAACAAGTAATTACCGGTATGCCGGATTACAAAAATAGAAAATGAAAAAAGTAAGAGAAAAGGAGATCAGAAAATGTTTGAGAAAATTCAGGAGATGATAGCGGAGAGCTTGGGCGTGGATAAGGAGCAGGTAGTGGAGAGCGCATCCTTTGCGGATGATCTGTCTGCAGATTCTTTGGATCTGTTTGAGCTGGCCATGGCCTTTGAGGAGGAGTTTCAGGTGGAGATTCCCGCGGAAGATCTGGAAAAACTTCGCACGGTAGGCGATGTGGTGCAATATATTGAAAGCCGCCAGTGACGCGGGAAACGTCAGAGCGGACGTATGAAAGGACGAGAGTGAGCGATGAAAACAGAGATAACGCAATTATTGGGAATTGAATACCCCGTCATTCAGGGTGGCATGGCATGGGTCGCGGAATATCACCTTGCGGCGGCCGTATCGGAGGCGGGAGGTCTCGGTATTATCGGTTCCGGCGGAGCGCCTGCCTCTTGGGTGAGAGAACAGATCAAGGAGGTCAGGAAGCTGACCGCGAAGCCTTTTGGCGTCAATCTGATGTTGATGAATCCGGAGGCGGAGGAAATTGCCCATGTGATTGCCGAGGAGGGCGTGCGGGTAGTGACTACAGGCGCCGGCAATCCTGAAAAATATATGGAACTGTGGAAGAAAGCGGGTGTGAAGGTCATACCGGTAGTGGCTTCCGTAGCTCTGGCGAGACGTATGGAGCGCTGTGGCGCGGATGCTGTGGTGGCGGAGGGAACCGAATCGGGCGGCCATATCGGCGAGACTACCACGATGGCGTTGGTGCCGCAGGTGGCGGATGCGGTGGAGATTCCTGTCATTGCGGCGGGCGGCATTGCGGACGGCAGAGGAATGGCGGCGGCCTTTATGTTGGGCGCAGAGGCGGTTCAGATGGGAACCCGATTTGTGGTGGCAAAAGAGTCCATCGTACATGAGAATTACAAACAGTATGTGTTGAAGGCAAAAGATATTGACACGCGTGTCACTGGAAGGACGACCGGACATCCCGTCCGCGTGATCCGAAACCAACAGGTGAAGGAATATTTGAAACGGGAGGCGGCGGGAGCTTCCCTGGAGGAACTGGAGAAATTGACGCTGGGCGGTCTGCGCAGAGCGGTAGTGGACGGAGATGTGGAGACAGGAAGCCTGATGGGCGGACAGATCGCCGGTCTGGTAAAGGAGGAGAAAACCTGCAGAGAGATCATTTTGGAGCTGACAAAGCAGGCGCAGCAGTTGATGAAGGGAGGGCGTTTTGATGAGTAAGGTCGCATTTATCTATCCGGGACAAGGAGCGCAGAAGGTCGGGATGGGCAAAGACTTTTATGAGAGAGATCCCAAGGCGAAAGCTCTGTATGACAGGGCGGGGGAGATTTTGCAACTGGATATCAAGACGCTGTGCTTCGAGGAGAATGACAAGCTGGATATCACCGAGTATACCCAGGCGGCGATGGTGACAACGTGTCTGGCCATGACCAATGTGATCCGTGCAAAGGGTTTGGAGCCGGATATGACGGCGGGTCTGAGCCTGGGAGAATACTGTGCGATCGCGGTGGCGGGCGGCATGAGCGAGTTGGAGGCAATCCGCACTGTGAGAAGCCGCGGTATCTTGATGCAGCAGGCCGTACCGGAGGGTGTCGGATCCATGGCCGCCGTGCTGGGCATGACAGGAGAGGCGGTCGAGGCGCTGGTAGAGCCGATAGAAGGTGTATTTGTGGCCAACTATAACTGTCCGGGGCAGATTGTGATCACCGGATATAAGCAGGCGGTGGAGAACGCCGGTGAATTGCTGAAAGCGGCAGGAGTCAAGAGAATCGTGCCTTTGAATGTGAGCGGGCCTTTCCATTCCCCGCTTCTGCAGGAGGCCGGTAGCAGACTGAGAGAAGTGTTGGACACCGTATCTTGGTCGTCTCTCCGCATCCCCTACGTCACGAACGTCACCGCAGAGCCGGTCATCGATATCCGCACCACAAAGGATCTGTTGGAGAGACAGGTTTCCAGCAGTGTCCGCTGGGAACAGAGCGTCCGCAGGATGCTTGCGGAGGGCGTGGATGTATTTGTGGAGATCGGGCAGGGCAAGACGCTGAGCGGATTTTTGCGCAAGATTGACAAGTCTGTGAACTGTTACAATATTGAACATATGGAAGATGTGGATGCAGTGATAGAAAAGGTGTCGGAGGTTTGAGTATGTTAGAAGGAAAGATTGCTGTGATCACGGGAGCGTCCCGAGGAATCGGCAGGGCGATCGCACTGGAGATGGCGCGCGCTCATGCCACAGTCGCGATCAATTATAACGGTTCCCGCGAAAGGGCGGAAGTTGTGCGGAGAGAAATAGAAGAGATAGGGGGCAAAGCGGGCGTGTTTCAATGCGACGTGTCCGATTTTGCAGCCTGCGAGAGTTTTATCAAAGAAGTGATCAGGGAGTATGGACGAATTGATATTCTGGTAAACAACGCGGGCATCACCAGGGACGGCCTGCTCTTAGGCATGTCGGAAGAGGACTTTGACAAGGTGTTGGACACGAACCTGAAGGGCACCTTCCACTGTGTGCGCTTTGCGTCCAGGCAGATGTTGAAGCAAAGACAAGGTCGTATCATCAACCTTTCCTCTGTGTCCGGTGTGACGGGAAATGCCGGTCAGGTCAACTATTCCGCGTCCAAGGCGGGTGTGATCGGTCTGACCAAGGCGGCGGCGAGAGAATTGGCAAGCCGTCATATTACAGTGAACGCTATCGCACCGGGATTTATTGAGACCGAGATGACAGATGCCTTGGGCGAGCAGGCCAAGGAGGCGGCTGCGAAGCAGATTCCGCTGGGGAGTTTCGGAAAGCCGGAGGATGTAGCCCATTTAGCGGTCTTTTTGGCATCAGACCAGGCGGCCTACATTACCGGACAGGTCATTCATGTGGACGGCGGAATGGTAATGTGACAGGGAGAAGTCAGAGAAGGCAACAGGAAAAGAGGAAAATATGAAGAGAAGAGTTGTGGTAACGGGCATGGGAGCGATTACTCCCATCGGGAACAATGTAGAAGCGTTTTGGGAAAGCATTACAAAGAGCAGGGTCGGCATAGGACTGATCACCAAGTTTGACACTTCGGATTACCGTGTGAAGATCGCGGCGGAGGTAAAGGGTTTTGATGCAAAAGAGCATATGGATTTTAAAGCGGCAAAACGTATGGAGCCTTTTTCTCAGTATGCGGTGGCTGCCGCCAAGGAGGCGCTTTGTGCATCCGGCCTGGAACTGGACAAAGAAGACCCTTATCGAGTGGGTGTGATCATCGGTTCCGGCATAGGCGGTCTGGACAGCATGGAAAGAGAGCATACCAAGTTGTTGGCAAAAGGCCCTTCCCGCGTCAATCCGCTTTTGGTGCCGATGATGATCACCAACATGGCGGCGGGAAATGTGGCGATCCAGCTCGGCTGTAAGGGAAAGTGCACCAATGTGGTGACGGCCTGTGCCACAGGCACACACTCCATCGGCGACGCGTTCCGCGCGATCCAATATGGAGACGCGGATGTGATGTTTGCCGGAGGAGCGGAGAGTTCCATTACCCCTGTGGGTGTGGCGGGTTTCACCGCGTTGACTGCCCTGACAGAGAGCAACGATCCCGAGAGAGCATCCATTCCCTTTGACAAGGATCGGAATGGTTTTGTCATGGGCGAAGGAGCGGGAATTGTGATTCTGGAGGAGCTGGAACATGCGAAAAAGAGAGGCGCTCACATCCTGGCGGAGGTGGTCGGCTACGGCGCGACCTGTGACGCTTACCATATCACCTCTCCGGCGGAGGACGGCAGCGGCGCGGCCAAGGCGATGACACTGGCCATGGAGGAGGCGGGGATCTCGCCGGAGGCCGTGGACTATATAAACGCCCATGGCACCAGCACGCATCACAACGACTTGTTTGAGACGAGAGCCATCAAGCTGGCTTTTGGGGAGGCCGCTGCGAAGGTCAAGATCAGCTCCACCAAGTCCATGATCGGGCATCTCTTGGGTGCGGCGGGAGGCGTGGAATTTATCGCCTGTGTCAAATCGGTGCAGGAGGACTTTATCCACCAGACAGTTGGCACCAGAGAAGCGGATGAAGAGTGCGATCTGGACTATGTGCTGGGAGCGCCTCTGAGACGACAAGTGCGTTACGCGCTCAGCAACTCTCTGGGATTTGGCGGTCACAACGCGACTTTGTTGGTGAAGAAATATACGGAATGAGTATGTTTGTCTGGCCGCACGGTACAGTGGCGCGACGGAAAGGAAAATGATATGGAATTTAATCAGATAGTGGAATTGATCAAGACGGTGTCGGCATCCGAACTCACCACATTCCGTTATGAGGAAGGAAATCAGAAAATTCTGATTCAGACGGGAAGTGTGACGACAGACGGGATATCTGCGGATGTTCCCGCGCATAGAGATGCGAACGTTCCGACTTCTGAGAAGACGCCGACACAGGGTGACAGCTCTAACGACAAACCTGTCGTAAATACAATGACACAGCAGACAGAAAAAGAAGGACAGATTGTGAAATCACCTCTGGTAGGACGCTTTTATGTGGCTCCTTCCCAGGATGCAGAGCCTTTTGTGAAGGTGGGTGACACAGTGAAAAAGGGGCAGACCCTTGCCATTGTGGAGGCTATGAAGCTGATGAATGAGATCGAGAGCGAGTACGACGGCGTGGTGGCGGAGCTTCTCGTGAAAAACGAACAAAGTGTGGAGTACGGACAGCCATTGTTCCGTATTTTGTAGGAGATGGGAAAGGAGCAGTGATCGGATATGAAACTGGGAATAAAGGAGATCGAAGAGATTATTCCTCACAGACATCCCTTTTTATTGATCGATTATATTGAAGATTACGAGCCGGGAGTCAGCGCTGTGGGTTATAAGTGCGTGACTTTCAGAGAAGATTTTTTTGAGGGACATTTTCCGCAGGAACCTGTGATGCCGGGGGTGCTGACGGTGGAAGCGCTGGCGCAGGTAGGCGCGGTGGCTATCCTCAGCAAGGAGGAAAATAAGGGCAAGCTGGCGTTTTTTGGCGGGATCAACAAATGCCGTTTCAAGGGGAAGATCGTGCCGGGGGATAAGGTGCGTCTGGAGACCCGCATCATCAGACAAAAAGGGCCTGTGGGCGTCGGAGAAGCGGTGGCGAGCGTGGACGGCAAGGTAGTCGTGACGGCGGAATTGACTTTTGTCGTGGAGAAGTAAGATTGGGCTGCTGTTTACGCGGCGGAATGTGAGGCGTTATGGAACACAAGATTCAGAAGGTTTTGATCGCGAACAGAGGAGAGATCGCAGTACGGATCATCCGCGCGTGCAGGGAGATGAATATTGAGACGGTGGCCGTCTATTCGGAGGCGGACAGAGAGGCGCTCCACGCGCAGTTGGCGGATGAGGCTATCTGTATCGGCCCGGCGGATGCCGCGGAGAGCTATCTGAATATGGAGCAGATCATCAGCGCTACAATCGTATCCGGAGCGGACGCCATTCATCCGGGATTCGGTTTTCTCTCGGAGAATGATCGTTTTGCCGAATTGTGCGAACAGTGCAATATCATATTTATTGGGCCGCGTTCCGATGTGATCCGGCGCATGGGGAATAAGGCGCAGGCCAGGGAAACCATGATACAGGCCGGCGTTCCTGTTATTTCGGGCAGCAGAGGAATGGTGGCGGATGTGGAGGCCGGGCAAAAAGCGGCTGACGGGATCGGGTATCCTGTGATCGTCAAAGCAGCCTTGGGAGGCGGAGGCAAAGGGATGCGTGTGGCGGCCTCTTCGGAAGAATTTGAGAAGGCTTTTTTGACAGCGCAGAAGGAAGCCAAGATGGCATTTGGCGACGATTCCATGTATCTGGAGCATTTTGTGGAGCGGCCAAGGCATATTGAGTTTCAGATCTTGGCAGACCGATATGGCAATGTGATTCACTTGGGAGAGCGGGATTGTTCGATTCAGAGAAATCATCAAAAGGTGATCGAGGAGTCGCCTTCCCTGGTTCTTTCCGAAGCGTTGCGCGCTGAGATGGGCGAGGCGGCCGTGCGGGCAGCGAGGGCGGCAAAATATGAGAACGCCGGAACCATCGAGTTTCTGTTGGAGCCGGACGGTAACTTTTATTTTATGGAGATGAATACACGGATCCAAGTGGAGCATCCCGTGACGGAATGGGTCACAGGCATCGACCTGATCAAGGAGCAGATCCGTATCGCCGGAGGGTCAGAGTTGTCCTACAGACAGGAAGATGTAAAGGTTGTAGGCCACGCTATCGAGTGCCGGATCAATGCGGAAAATCCGGCCAAACATTTTATGCCCAGTCCGGGCACGATCACAGATATGTATTTGCCCGGCGGAAAAGGCGTTCGGGTGGACTCAGCGATCTACAGCGGTTACACGGTGCCGCCTTATTATGATTCCATGCTGGCCAAACTGATTGTGCACGCCAAAAGCAGAAAAGAGGCGATCCGAAAAATGCGCAGCGCTCTGGGAGAGGTGATTATAGAAGGTATCGACACCAACGTGGATTATCTCTATGGGATCATCAATCATCCCGACTATATTGACGGAAATATTGATATCACATTTATTGAGAATCTGTAAATCCGTGACCTGCGTATTTTACAGTTGCTATAACATGGAGGCTTGCTATGAATTTGTCAAATATGTTTAAAAAGACCCGAGACAATTACATACCTTTGAAGAGTGAGGAGATTCGCCAAGAAGACGTCCGGGGGGAAACGAAGCCGGAGGTGCCGGAAGGACTGCTGCGCAGATGCAACAAATGCGGTAAGGCGATCCTCACGGACGAAGTCAAGCAAAACTCCTATATCTGTCCGAAATGCGGAGGATATTTCCGTATGCCGGCATACCGCAGGATCCGAATGATCGCGGAGCCGGACAGTTTTGAAGAGTGGGATACCGGTATGCAGACTGCCAATCCCCTGCAGTACAAAGGGTATGAGGAAAAAATAGCTTCTCTGCGGGAAAAGACGGGTCTGGATGAGGCTGTGATCACGGGGAGGGCAAAGATAGGGTCTCACACGGTAGTGTTGGCTGTGATGGACGGTAGGTTTTTGATGGCCAGTATGGGCGAAGTCGTGGGGGAGAAGATCACCCGCGCTGTGGAGCGCGCCACAAGGGAGCGGCTGCCTGTGATCATCTTCACCTGTTCCGGCGGCGCTAGGATGCAGGAAGGACTTACCTCTCTGATGCAGATGGCAAAAACTTCTGCTGCGCTGAAGCGTCATAGCGACCAGGGACTTCTCTATATCACGGTGTTGACGGATCCCACTACAGGGGGCGTCACCGCCAGCTTTGCCATGTTGGGTGATATCATACTGGCGGAGCCAAAAGCGTTGATCGGTTTTGCGGGTCCCAGGGTGATCGAGCAGACGATCGGACAAAAACTTCCCAAAGGGTTCCAGAGATCGGAGTTTTTGCTGGAGCATGGATTGATCGATGGAGTGGCGCCCCGAGAGGAACTCAAAAAACAACTGATCACTCTGTTGGATCACCATAGAGCGGGAAGAACAGCGGAAGGAAAAAAAGAACTTCAAAATGTCCGCTTTTCTGCGGCCTCCAGACTGTCCCCATGGGAGCGGGTCAAACTATCCAGAAAACAGGAAAGACCGGTGGGAACCGATTATATCAACGCTCTGTTCGAGGATTTTGTGGAACTGCACGGAGACAGACATTGTGCGGACGATCAGGCGATTGTGGGCGGTGTCGCCACTTTTCGCGGTATGCCTGTCACAGTGATCGCGCAGGCGAAAGGAAAGAGTACCAAAGAAAATATCGCCCGCAATTTCGGTATGCCGTCTCCGGAAGGCTATCGCAAGGCGTTGCGCCTGATGAAACAGGCGGAGAAATTTCACCGTCCGGTGATCTGCTTTGTGGATACGCCTGGAGCTTTCTGTGGTTTGGAGGCTGAGGAGCGCGGACAGGGAGAAGCCATCGCCCGCAATATATACGAGATGTCCGTCCTGGGGACGCCGATCCTTACTCTGGTTATCGGGGAGGGCGGCAGCGGCGGCGCGCTGGCCATGGCCACTGCGGACGAGGTATGGATGATGGAAAATTCCGTGTATTCAATCCTTTCTCCCGAGGGTTATGCGGCGATCTTGTGGAAAGACAGCGGACGTGCGAAGGAAGCGGCCCAAGTTATGAAAATGACCGCCGCAGATCTGGAGAAAGCCGGATTTGTGGAGCGCGTATTCCGAGAGCCGGAGGAGTTTACGCAGGAGACGCTTGCCCCTGTGGCGGGAGAACTCGCGGAACAGATTGCCGCATTTTTGCAGAGCTATTGCAGTATGCCCAAAGAGGTATTGTTGGAAAAACGCTACCAGCGATTTCGAGGTATGTGAGGTACTGTGCAGACGCGGCGTAAAATCGAGTCAACAGTCCGTTACGGGCATGCGCCTGGCTCGTTGCTCGGGAGTCAAAAGTACATGCGAACAGAAGTCGGTATCAGATTGTTGAGTTTCAAATAGAGCCGGCGGAAAAGAGGAGAATCGTGCAGACGAAGGAGAGAAGATATGAACCGTTAAAGATTGGCGATTTGACTGCCCCCATTCCCATTATCCAGGGAGGTATGGGCGTGGGTATCAGCCTGGGAGGACTGGCGGGAGCCGTGGCGAAGGAAGGCGCGGTAGGGATCATTTCCTCCGCGCAGATTGGCTTTGCGGATCCGGATTTTGAGAAAGACCCAAAAGCTTGCAATCTCCGCGCGATTGAGATAGAATACAAAAAGGCAAGAGAACTTGCAGGAGACGGGATCGTAGGCTTCAATATCATGGTGGCGCTGCGCTATTATGAGGAATATGTGCGTGCAGCGGCGCAGGCCGGAGCGGACTTGATCATATCCGGCGCGGGCCTGCCCACGGATCTGCCGCAGTATGTGGAGGGCGCCCGAACCAAGATCGCCCCCATCGTCTCCTCGGATAAGGCGGCGCAGGTCATCCTGCGGTATTGGGGTAAAAAATATCATCGCACCGCAGACCTGGTGGTGGTGGAAGGCCCCAAGGCTGGCGGACATCTGGGTTTTTCCAGAGAACAGTTGACGGAGTATGACTTGGAAGAACAAGACACTGGCCTGATGAAAAGTTACGATGAGGAGATCCGCAAGATCTGCGAGACCGTAAAGCGCTATGAGACAGAGTACGGCTGTGCTGTTCCGGTGGTAGTCGCCGGCGGCATCGACAGCGCCGAGGAGATGGAGCGTGTGATGGCGCTGGGCGTACAGGGAGTGCAGGTGGCATCCCGCTTTGTCACCACATATGAATGTGACGCTGATGTCAGGTATAAGCAGGCATATCTGGATGCCGGGAAAGAAGATATCTGTATCATCAAGAGTCCGGTGGGGATGCCCGGACGGGCGATCCGCAATCCCTTTATGGAGCGTGTGATGTCGGGAGAGCGGATCGCGCCGAAAAAATGCCTGGGCTGCCTTCACAAGTGTAATCCTGCCGAGATCCCCTATTGCATCACGGAGGCTCTGGTGCACGCAGCGAAGGGGGAGACGGAGAGTGCGCTTTTGTTTTGCGGAGCCAATGCATATAAAGCACAGCGTTTGGAGACGGTAAGGGAAGTGATTGATTCCTTATTGGATATATGATCGAAGCAGGGAGAGAAAACAATGGACGCCTATCGCACAGTAAACGACATATTGGTAAATCTGTTCCATGAAATATGGAAATTGGAGGAAAAGGCGCTGATCACAGAGGAATATCGGGATCTCAGCGTCAACGACATGCATGTGATCGAGGCGGTGGGCCTCAAGGGCGGTAAAAATATGTCAAAGATCGCCAAAATGCTGGATATTACGGTAGGTTCCCTGACGACAGCCATGAACGGTCTGGTCAAAAAGGGGTATGTGGACAGAGAGCGCAGCGAGGAAGATCGCAGAGTGGTCACGATACAGTTGACGCAAAAAGGCAAGGAGGCATATAAACACCACGCCCGCTTTCACGAGATGATGGCGAACGCCGCCCTGAAAAGCCTCTCCGATCAGGAGATTCCCGTGATCACCAAGACGCTGGCCAATCTGGCGGAATTTTTCAGAGGGTACGATCAACCCTGAGAGGAGTCCGCAGGTTACTTGGAGTCCGTAGGATACTCGGAGTCCATAGGATACTCCACGATATGATACTCAAAGGCGTTCACCACAGTAGTGTTCCCCAAGGTGTCTCTTCTCTTAAATTTCGTGCTGTAGTTGGCGTGCACATGCCCGTGAAAGAAAAATTTGGGTTCATACTTTTCTATCAGCTCCCGAAAAACGGCAAACCCCCTGTGGGGCAGGTCGGGAAGATCGTTGAACTGATAGGCGGGCGCATGTGTCACTAAGATATCAAATCCTTTGTGTTTCCACAGTTTAAAAAAGAGTCTGCGCACGCGGCGTCTCATCTTCTGTTCCGTGAACTGGTTACCGGCGCCGGGTATATATTCCATAGAGCCTCCCAATCCGAGGATCCGCACGCCCTGATGCACATAAATATCATCTTCAATACAGATGCATCCTTCCGGCGGCGTGTGTTCATATTTGCCATCATGGTTCCCCTTCACGTAGAGTAACGGCACATTGCAGAGTGTGACAAAAAAACTCAAATACTCCGGCGGCAGATCGCCGCAGGAGATAATGAGATCCACATCTTTTAAATTCTCCGGATTATAGAAATCATAGAGATATTTAGATTTTTGGTCTGCCAACAGCAAAATAGTGAGATGATCATTTGTCGGTGTCGTTTTCATCGATTTTAATGCCCTGGAGCTGGATCAATGCTTGGGCTTCCTCCGTAAGTTCTTTAAATTCAGGAATCTGCCCTACCACATTGTCGGCAAGCCAATTCATAGTGAGAATTTCTTCAGGGCTCAAGGTATCGCCCTCGTTGCATCGAATCTCTCCGTTCTGAGAGCGGATCAACCCCTCGAAAGGTTGAAAGCTGCCGGAACGAATGGAAGATTTCAAAAATTCTATGAGGCGCAGGGTGGAAACCGGCATGGACTGAGAACAGATCAGGTCGATCACATCCGCGGACATACCCCACCAATAATTTACAGCCTTGCCTTTCTGAGCCGCGTCGCTGTTGCCGCGACAGAGATCGCGCACGATTCGCTCATAAAATTTTCCCCAGTGCCAGATTGGGGTGGCCAGATTCTCCAGGGAGCCGTCCTCCTTTTTGGCGTAAAGGCCATATTCTCTGGAAGCGTGTTCCGGTGTGATCATATCGCTGTCGGAGATAAAGACGATGCCCTCCTGTTTGAGGCGTTCTCTGGCATTCTGCTCCTTGACCTTAGTCCACTCCAGATGCACTTTCACATAAGGATTGATCATTTTGGCGCCTAGCGCAAAGGCGTTGATATTGGCGAGCGTGCCGTAGATCGGATAATCCGCCACATATCCCAGTCTGTCTGTTCTGGACAGCGCCGCCGCGATGGCCCCCATCAGGAACTTGGACTCATACATTCTCGCATAATATGTACAGATGGACGAGTAGGACATCAAAATGGAGCAGTTGTAGATCCGCACCTTGGGATGCAGGATGGCGGAACGCACACTTTGATTGACCATCTGAATAGCGGTGGTGAAGATTAGGTTACAGCCGGCCTCCACAGCCTGCTCGATGGCATTTTGTACCTCCTCGTCCGTGTCGGCCCGATCGAACGACATCGTTTCCAGCTTGCCCTCAAAAACCTGTTCCAGGTGTAGCCGACCTAACTCGTGGGCGTATGCCCAGCCGGAAGTCTCAGTAGTCTTGGGATAGATAAAGGCTATTTTTAACATCTCCGGAGTGATGGAATTGGTGGGAATCAAACGGCCTAAAAGGGTGGATTTGGCCTTTTCGGGGTCCTGGAGCAGCTCCACAGGATTGCCCTTGTCCGCCAGCTTGATCTCAGTCCACATTTTCTGGAGTCCCTGGTACATTTCCAAATCGGTCTCTTTTACGACCTGTTCATAGCCGTAAATCTCCACATAGATGAGAAAACCGTCCGACACGGTCAGTTCAAGCTTTTCGCCGTGAGCCATATGAAAAGCCTTGGCGAAACTGCTGTATGCGGACTGGAAAAAGAGCCTGTCGTCATCGCTCCAGACTTCCCCTTCCTGTTTGCCCATCAGCTTTAAGAGCTTTGCATAGCTTCCCTCTTTAGTAAACCAGATATCGCAGTATTGCGAGACCTCGTAAAAGTCAAGAAACTCAAAGTACAGACGGTTTTCCCGATCCTCCGTCCGCTTGGGGATCAGACGCGTCACTGTGCCGGGGATGCTGTAGGTCTGCAAATGCTTCATGACGCTCACACGTTTATTGCCCTCCAAAACATAGAACTGGTTCATAAATTCATAAGCCACGATGGGATCTCGGATCCCGTCGTCGATCTGATGATCATAGAGAGACGCCCATTTGTAGGCGAACTCGGAATTTTCCGGAAGAAGGGGCATGAAATTGTTGGCGAAAGCGTTGGTACGCCCCGCCGTCTTAGTCCCAACGATCCGCGACAGAGGGATATCTATCAGCCCCAGGTTCACGGGCGTCGTCACTTCCGTATAAGATAAAATATCGTCCAGCACGGGAAGATAGGGATATTCTCCCTTTGTGAGCGCGGACTGGTAGCTTCTGCGCCCCTGCTTTAATGCTGTTGAATAATCAGATATTGCCACAGTTAAAACCTCCTTGAAAACAGTAAAGCAAATATACCATATGGCGCCTACTATGTCAACAAAAAGAAACTTTTTGACGGATACCCGTTTTTTGAAAAAATATTGGGAAAATATTATGTAGAAGGGTTCGCCTTATTGGCATGAAAATTGTAATCATTTATTTGACAATGTTTTAATATGGTCTTGAACTTCTTTTGAACATTATGCGGTTCCGTACAGGTTTCTGTTCCGATGAACACATATAAATGATCTTCCTTTTTCATGTTTTGCAAAGTTTCGATCAAATATTGGGGGATGAGTTCGTGATGAGCAACATCCTAACTTACAATCCTAACTTACAAATCAAAAAAATGTTGACGATAATTGTCGAATAAAGTAGAATAAGTATAGAAATATTTGGCAGACAATTTTGTGGGTATATACTTTGTTTAATGCAGAGATATAAACAAATGATGTCGTTGTTGTGTGTAAGAGGATGATATCGGGGAAAGAAAATCTTATAATTCTAAGTTGTCAATGGAAGATTAATCTCCAAGGAATCCTTTGATTAAAAATTAATAGGTATTAAAAAGTATTGAATTTATTTAGAAAATAATTGAAATTGCGAAAATTTTAAAATTGGATAATACGTTGCTGTAAGAACGCGAGGGATATATGGAAAACACAATTATATTCAAAATAGAAATAAAGAAGGAAAACGGCGGTTTTTCACAGGCGAGCAACTTTATTTCTAAATTGCGTGAATATCAGAATTTGGACAGGATGGAAGTGAAGGGGATCACTAACGTTCTATATGACAATAAAAATATTACATCTCGATCAGCAGCGGAGTATGTCTTACAACATTTGAACGATTTTAAGTCTATCACAAAACCGGATAATTTAAACGTTGTGAAAGATTATAATATCTATTTTTGCCTTTGGATTGAAGAAAATTCGCTGGAAGATATTATTGACTTACAATATGATTGCTTGATGAAAAAGTTTTTTGATAAAGAAAAGATCTTTACTATTTTATCTGGGGAAGAGAGTATCTATTTTAAAGCTTCTCACTTCTTATATGGTATAAGTTGCTGCCAGGAGAATCTTTATAACAATTTCTTTTATAAAAAGTCTCAGGGCGGCGGAATAATACGACTTCAAAAAAATCGCATGGGAAATTTAATGGATTTTATGCCGTTTCAATATTTTTCCCGAGAAGAAAAAGGCTTTTTGGACAATGTAGAAACTGTAATTTCAAAATCAATGATTCAACAAGCGCTTATGGGAAGAGACGTTGGAGACGAATCTGTTTTCCCTGTTCTTGGAGGGGGATTGAAATTGCTGAACTCCGCCCAAAAATGTGTGTCGGAGGAAATGGCAGAGCGGTTTAGCGAGATACTTTGCAGAGGAAATATCTTTACTTTTCTTTTGTTTGTGTATTCCTTTTCCTATAAAGCATTTTGGCGGAATAGTACTTATGAGGATGTTGATCAATGTTACTTTGCGGTGCGGGAGCGTGCCGCCGGATGTGAGCAGCTAATTGAGAATGTTATCAGTCATTCAACGGCAGGATTCGGAGGAGTGGCGATACGTATGCACGAGGCTGATTCACAATATCTGCGCAGTCGATATGAGTTAGAAAGACCCTCTGGCCGATATGTAGAGATCCTGATTACGGATTATGCCGGCGTTAATACTTCGGGAAATATGGCCGACAATTTCCGGAAAGATATGAGCGAAAGTGATCGGAGAGAGCTTGAAGAGTTGGAACCGATTGATTTCCTTGTTGATGCAGAACGACAGGATGTACGGGGCACACAAGTGCAGAGCGCACTGAAAAAATATAACTGCAATTCAGAAAATATAGGTAAGCATATTGGGTTAAAAATCTTTCGAAAGGTTGTCGAAGAAAACGACGGTATATTTGGGTTTTATAGTCACAGGACACATGTAAAAGGGAAAGGAGAAAATTATCGGTTTTCTGAATACAGTTCGGCGTTATGTATGCCTGGAACAGGTTATACAGTTTTGTTCCCTGTTAGAAAAAGAAAAGAAGAGATTCATCGGGCAGAAATAGGAATTGACTATAATATTGAACTGGAAGAGAACATAAAAGAGTATATCAAGGGATATGATTGTATAGAGGCGAAGCTTGATGCAAAAAGACTGGAATTTGACAGTCAGGAACAGAAGGAGGCAATGATTGCGGAATTGGCGAGAGAACTATCAGGAGATAGGTATTCCGCAGAAAAGCAGAGAAGAATCAAATACATATCTGTTGAGAAAATGCCAGACAGAAGTGCTGAGTATATAGCAAAAGCACTGTTGATTTCGTCTTATGATAAAGAAATAGCGGATTACGTGTTTTATAATTGTACGGGTGAATTTGTGTCGGTATTTCAACAGACCATGTCTGTATATTTTGGAATGTCTGATCTGGCGCACTTTTATGAACATCGGGAGTTTGTGATAGCGCTTTATACCAAGACCCCAATTGAATGTTGTTTTATAATTCCGGGACATTATAAAAAAACCATATGGGCAAATCAGGCCAATTGTTATTCCGGAAGCGAGTATATGGGTGTCGGTTGGCTTTCAGCTTACAAAGACCAGTATGAGGATCAAAAGCTGAATGAGGGAGGTATTCCGCCGTATGACATCTTGTATGAGGCACCGTCAGATAGACTAAAATGTACTATTTTTGAACAATATACTCTGCAAATTCTGGAGACAGATATCCAGGAGCAGAAATTTGGCTGCAAGATCAATAATACGCATATGCGGCTTGGCTCAACAATTCATATTGATAGTTTTTACGAAGCGGAGCTTTTGTTTAGCAACAGATTGTTTTTTTCCAGATTCGCATACTTATTGTCAAAGAAGATTTTGGTGGAGGATCCGTTTAAGCAGGCTAAACAGGTTACTTTATATAGTTATGCGCTTTATTCAGAAATGTTAATTGTGGAAACAGTAAACATTTTGTCTTTATTGTGTCCGGATAAAGATATTGACTATGCTATTTTGGAACGAGAATCTGATCACAGAGATTTTTCGCATGTTGACAGGATAAGATACAGTCGTTCCTTCGCGCCGGACGAACAGGAATGGGAGGATGAAGAAGGAGAGAAAGGGGCAGAGAAGAGAAAAGAACAGGAAAAAGAAGAGAGAAAGAATTATTTCCAAAACAGAAAAATTATATGTATTGTGCCAATAAATTCAACCCTGAAAACGCATGAAAAATTATTGACGCTTTTTTGTGAGGATAATGGTAAAGATTGTGCCCAAAATATCATATTAAGTTATGCTATGATTCTGGTGGGGTCCCAAAAAGAAAACCAGTACTGGGAAATTAGTGAAACAGAGAAGACTTTCAACAAAATTAATTTGGATATTAAGCCTATTCCTCATTATTTTCTTGCTGTTAAAGTGGATTATTATGAAGCGATTGACTGTAAACTTTGTTTTCCGGAGAATTCGTTGGATGAGATTCCACTGGTAGAAGTGAATGCTGCTTCGACCATCCCTAATCAATCATTTGGTTTATATGATAAAGAGTCTGGCGATGTTTTTACATATGATAGGATAAAGGATGAGGAAGAGAAACTTTCGGTATTGCGAGGAACTCTGGTTTATTCTCATACGCAAAGGGGTGAAAATCATTTTCTGTATTATTTTAAGACGGATGAACTGTTCTTGAAACAAAAACAGAGCATCGAAGCATGGCTTAGAAATGAAGTGCCTAAAATTCATATAAATGCAAATGAATATCACATCCTATTTTGTCCCTCGCATTACAGTAACGCAGGGTTTTTGGAGAGCATAAATCGTCTTGTATTCCATGAGGCGGCGTTGGTGATAAGGGCGGATGTAGATAAGGAGTACAGAAGTAATATATGTGCAAAATATTCCAATTTGGCGGTGCTTGTAAGACTTCTGGAGCAAGATGAAAGTAAAATAATAAAGATATATTATGTAGATGATAGTATCATAACAGGCAGAACATATTTTCGCGCAAAAAGTCTGATATCCAGTGTTGTGGAACGTTACAATAAAAATCGAAAAAGAAAGGATATTCATATTTTTGAAAAAGTATATGTGTTGTTGGATCGCAATTCCAAGCAGAGCCGATTACAGTATATTGGATGCTGGGACAGCAGAAACAAAAGTGAAGATCAGTTGTCAGATAGTTTTCTGGCATACAGAACCTTGCATGTTTCATCGATGAGAAATCATGGGGATTCTTGTATATTGTGTCGCTTGGAGCGTGAATCCAAGACTTTATATCTTTCATCGGCAACGAAGCGGATGGCTGAATACTGGAAAGATCAGCATGAGAAATTCAAGGTAAAGCATTTAAGGGATAAACAGGAAGAAAGCGAAATTGTAAAGTCGCCGGAGAAGGCATTTCGGAGGATGTTTTGCTGCCACATGGCGACAATGGCATTGTCTGGGGAGCAGCACGGAAACAGGAAAGAAAGTGCAATACAATGTCTGTTGTCTTTGCTGAGTACAGACTATGAGGGCAGGAAAAAAGTTCAGGGACAGAGCACGGCGTTTGAATATTTTATGTCTTATTTAAAGGTTATATCCAGGCCCTTTTTGGTGTTCGATAAAGCCGTTAAAGAGGCTGTTTTTGACGTGCAGTTAGTATTGGCGGAAGGATTGCTTGGTCAGAAAACAATATCTATATTATTGAAGGGGACAAAGAAACAATATTTGAAGCGTTGCCGGAAAGCGTTCAGTGTGGTTCTGGAACAGATGATACAGAAAGAGTTTACTTCGAAGCAGAAACTTGATCTGCTGCAGTTGTTGATAAAGCAGCTTACAGAGATGAAGGGTAATTATTTCATAAGGGTGGAGAATATACGAAAGTTATCTGATTTTGCATCCGGTTACACAGAAGATGAGAGAGAACGTTTGTATCTGCGATTTTTGCAGCAAACCAAAAAGCTTTTGGGAGTGAGTTCTGATACCAGTAAGAGCGCTTGGTTCAGTCATGAAATCTGTGGAAAAGAGAATATTTCAGGTTTGCCGGAGCATATATTGGGAAGACTGTTATTGGAGAACACACGGGCATATTATGATGGTTTGGAAAAGCTATGCAGGAAAAGCCTGGATTTTCCTCTGGATGATGAACTTCGAAAAAATGCATACAGGGATTTTGTATCCGTGTTGAGCGATATTAATTTATATGATAAACAAAAGAATAGCATTACGGAGAATGGCAGAAAGGAAGTAATGGCCGGAGTCGAGCTGTTGAATCAGTGCAGGCATTATGCCACAACTCGCGGTTCCGAGTTGTCGGACAAAAAAATCGAAGGTATTTGCCACGAAATTGTAAATCTGATGAAGACAATTTTGGACGCAAGGAAAGTAGAACTGCTTTTGGAATGTCCGATGGAGTGTGATAAATGGGAAGATGATCTGAGAGAGCAGTATAACCGTTTGGTGGAGACGCATCTGGGCGAGGATGGAAAAGAACTGAAGATGCAGCTTCAAAAGCGCAAAGAATATTTAACGATTGCAGGCAGTGAAAAAACAAAAGATTTTATATTTATAGAAGGTGCGGAAATTGATATTGCCCAGAAAATGCAAAAATATCACAATGTGAGGAATAAACAGAAGATCAAGGGACTTTATATTGATGGTGATGAAAAGTACGTAATATGGGAGATTGGAAATGCGAAACCGCAATGGGAAGAACAGAGACAACTGTTGGTTTATGTAGAGTTTGACCAAATAAATTTTCCAGAAATCTGGCATAGACTGCGTAATTTACTGTGTATGAACAACTGCCTGAATGAATCTGTTTTTAATGAGGAAGGAATAGACTACCTTTTTGAATTGATTCTCGCTGATAAGAAGAGTATGTTGTCCGAACTGGAGAGAACCCATTCGCATACGGCATTGAGCGTTAGAACTGCGCATTATGAACGTGTGCTTAATCATGATGCCGAGAAGAGTAAGGAGTATCGTTCCTATGTGCTGACGCTGCTTTCAGACCTTCATGTCAGTCAGGTATATAGAAGCAGTCTGAAGGAAGACTATTACTGTAGATGGGCAGGCGTGACATTTCGGGAATGTGACAAGGTTTTTTCCGCGTTCCGCGATGAGTCTTCTTTCATAATAGTGGATCGCGAAGAGACGACAAAGAGAATTGAATTATATGTAAAAATGGATGATGAAGATATGCTCGCCAAGGAACAAATTCTATCTTTTGGGGAGGCATATGGGGTGAGCGAGGTCTTTTTGCTACTGTTTGCGTTGATCATCAATGCAGCAGGACCGAACAGAGGCGTTAAAGAAAAAGATATGAATGGAGGAATGGATAGAATTACTGTATGTTTGAAAAAGACGAGTGACGGGTATCTGCGGATAGAAAATGAAGTTTCAAAACCTCAAAATAAAGTTTCAAAACTCGAAAGTGAAGTTTCAGAATTGGAAAATAGAGATTCAGCTCCAGAAAAAACGTTGAAAGAAATAAACGCAGAGCAGCTTTATCCGCCGCGTCGGGAGAGGGGAATTTCTCTTTGGAGTGTTTCGAGATATATCAGGAGTATGATTAGCTCCATGCTGGAGAAAAAGCTTAGGGATGCGGCGGGTCAGCTTGATGATCTGCCTGATATGCAGTGTAAGAAAAATAAACTGATTCAATTAAAGTCAATGATTGAAAAAATGACGTCCGAGGAGTATTATATTAGAGTAAGCAAGGAGGAGGGTGGTGCTGGGAAGACTTATTTTTGTGTAGATATCCCCATTTTAGCAAAGAGATATGAGGGGTTCGAAGAACAATGATGGTGAAAAGAATGGAGGAAAACTATGAAAATAGCTTTTTTGGAGTATAGGCCTTGGGTTCTGTGGGATGCTGTAGCAAAGTTGAAGGGTTTGGGAATAGGCGATATTGCGATAATTTATTACCACGGAGACAGGTATGATCCGGAGAAGGATTCGGAGGTAAATGAGAAATGCGAGAGTCTTGGCGTCGAACTTAAGGATATAGAAAATCTTGGGTTTGAAAGTAAATTAGATGAACTTTATGCAGAGCCGGATATGGTGTTTTTCTTTCATTTATCATTGCCGGGAGACCGTTCGCAGTATTTTGGTGATCGAATCAATGTTGTCTATGCAAAGAAAAAACAGGATGCCGGAGAAAACAGGATATGGTTTTATACGACGGCAGGGGTTGATTCTATCAGTTTGGTCAATAGAACCTTTGACGACCATTGTATTCCCGTACTTGATGTGGAGGAGGATCAATATATTTTTGATTATGAATATATCAAAAAGAAAGTTTTAGGGTTAAAGCATGGCTGAAAAGAAAAAAGACTTGAGTTTATATTATTATACCAAAGTGGAAACAATGCAGTATATTTTAAAAGACGCTAATATATATGCAACCAATCTCAAATATATGAATGACTCGGAAGAATATGCAAACGGATTAAAAGAGTTGTTTTATATTTTTAAGGACCAAATTTTTAAGGGACAAAACAAAAACCGGATGATTTCCGATGAAATGTTAAAGTCAGCGCTATCGGAAGAGATAACCAGTTACTCTATTTCTTTTTCACAGGCGAGAGATTTGCTGAGTCAGTGGTCCATGTATGCGGGGGAGTCCGGAGTCAGTATTCGAATGAATTTTAGCGGAGGAGAAGAATTTAGAGGATATTCTGCGGAAGGCGGAGAGAGAACACCGCTGACAGATGACAAAACAAAAGTAACAGTACAAAAAGTCTATTATTGTACAAAAGATGTGATGGAACCGGCAGCATACCAAAAAGTTGCAGAAGAAATCTGTCAGAAGATTACGGACGATAGCATGGAAGTTACACAAAAGGACATGGAGGCAAATTATCTCGAAATCTGGAAAAAGATGACTCCTTATGTCAAACGGGCAGAGTTTCGTGCGGAAGAGGAGTATCGGCTTGTGTTTGAGCAGCGCCAGTGGAAAACACCTTTTCGAATCGACTATCGCAATAGTGAAAATGTTTTAAAACCCTATCTCGATGTGGAATGTGTGGGCGGATGGCCTGTTTGTGAGATTGTGATAGGCCCGGGTTTTAACCAGGAGGTAGTATTTAACAGTGTCCTTCATTTCCTGAACAACACTTCGCTGCGTGTGCCAAAACTTGGTGGGAGGGCATACCAGGAGCGGTGTTGGGAGTATTTCATATCTTGCGGCAAAATGCCCCAAGAAGTGCAGCAGGTATGGGATCAAAACAGCGGGTATTTATTGGATGAAAATAACCGTTATAAAACGTTTCTGGATATCCGGAAAAAGATACTTATGTTGGATGGACTAGATGAAGCTTATAAAGAACAGATGGGAAAATGCGAGCTTACGAAGGATGGGATTTTGTTGAGCCGTTCCAGGATTCCGTACATATTTTAACCCCGCGGCTCTGCAATAGGGCAAGACTGATGCCCTATTGCTTGCAGCGGGGTTGTTGATTCAAAACGCCAACTATGTTTTATGAGCGTGTTCTCAAGTGTTGTGATCCGGTGATAAGATATCTTTAAATGGTTTTAATACAATCTTATTCAGGATTTCTTTCCCCAAAAAGGTTTTGATTTTATTCTTTTCCTTTCTCCATTCCGCTTCCTTTTTTTCATCAAACACTGCTCCCATCCTTTTATAAACACAGAATTGATAGATGGCCTGTATTTTGTCCAGATCTTTTGCTATACGCCCGTTAATATCTTTAGAATCCGATTCAAATTCCTCCCATATCTTTTTATAGGCCTTCATGTCTCCGATGCCGGGATAGGTATCATGCATAAAGATTTCTTGCATGCGTTCCTTCTCCGCTTCTTTTGCCTCGTTTGTCTTATCCTCTGGCAACATATCGCCAACATAGGTCTCTGCCAAGTCGTGTATCAAAAGGCAGTTTAGAACCTTTTTCTTTTCATATTTTTTGTAAGCATTTCCTGCCGGTTTATCATCAGGCAAATACAACATTCCTAACAGCCAGGCATAGTAAGTATGCTCTACCACATTCTCATATCTGTCCACTTGTATAGATCCGGCTTTGATTTTTTTTAGCCATCCTGCTCTTTGAAGCTCTTTCAAGGCATATAGCTCATCATACAAATGTCCTTCACTGCGATAGGAACCTTTTTTAATATCTTCTTGCAGCATCGTGATATAGGCCTGCATACTATCCGCTAAATCGCTTTTATAATCACGCAGTGTCCGAGAGATTACATCGGATAATTTCTCTACTTCCATTGCTATTTGGCTTTTATACATTCTTTGTTGTAAAAGAGAGCATATGGTAAACAGTTGAATCTGAAATTCAAAGAGTTCCTTTTCGCTCCATGTCCCTTCAGATTCCTTTTTCAAAAGATGCAGGTTGATATAATTAAACAAAACACTGGTGGTATTTGTAATTCTGCATTTACCATTATCTTCAAGATTTACCTTTTCTGTTTCCATATCCGTGATGTCTTCATAATATTGTAGATAAAAAGCTCTGTTCACCTCATTCATTAGTGGTATTTCAAAAAGATCTTTTAACAGTGTTTCTCCTGCGGTGTAATCTCCCAAATAAAGAAGGCTGACCAAAATAGATCTTTTTACAAAATATCGTTCCCTTCTCGCTTTATTATCTCTCGCCTCTCTTAGATTCCAATTCCGCAGTTGCTCTTGTAGCATGTTTTGCGCTGTCCTTTGCAAATCCGAATTTCGGATTCGTCCGACCAAATATGCTGCCTGAGACTGGGCCATGAAACCGCCCTTATCAAACAGTTTTCTACAAAAAACCAGGGTCTTTTTTTGTTTTTCCCTTCCGCGATTCAAGAGGGACTTGAGAAAGACATTGATCCCATTGGTAAAAATATATTCAAACTGTCCAACATCATCAACGGCTCCCCTCTGTATTAATTTTGCGTAATAAACAGCCAACAGATAGTTGGAAATCGTCTTGTGCTGATGCACCAATTCCCACTCTCTCCAATGTATAGCTATATCATGCTGCGTTATAAAATCTTTGGTCATAAAATATTGGTAAGCCAGATTAACGCTGATTTCTAATTTTTTATCATCTCCTTCCAAATAATCCAAGCAATATTGATAATACAGTTCGCTGACAGAAGAAATATTCTCTAAATTTGTTTTCTTTGAAACATCACAGAAAACAGTCAAAAGATTATGATCGATCTCTTTAATTTTAAACTTTTCAATGCAAGAGATAATATTACTTACTTGATTTTGATTGTGGAACATCTTGCAAAATTCTTGTATTACTTCTGTCTGCTTTGATTTTTCGCTCATAAAAATGGGAGAAAAGAAAAATGTATAAGTGGTTGTCTTATCTATGAAATTGGAATCCCCTCGCTCTTTATAAAAATGTATGTTTGTCCTTTCGCCTAAACAAATTATTTTTTTGTGGCCCTTAATTTGCTTTAAAATATTTTCTAAAAAAGTTCCAGACTTTAGTTTTGATCGGTCATATTCGTCATTCCCGTCGATAATTATCATAAAATTAGTATTTGGGTTTTTCTGACTATATGTGACCAATATATTCAGATCTTCCCGCATTTCCTCTTCCACCATGCGATTTAATTCTTCCATGGAATCTGCATTAGTGATATTGCTGTCATAATAATGCAGATTAATATAAAAAGGATACTCCGTTAATGTCCCTTTGCTGAACTTATAATATAAGTACCTATATAGAATGGATAAAAATGTGCTTTTTCCGGTACCGTCAGGCCCTAAAACCTTGATATAATCTTCATTATTAGCTTCATGAACTTTATTGGCAATAAATTCAAAATAGTTATCCACATCCACTTTTACAGACCTATCATTTTGAACGCAGATAAAATAATGAAACAAATGAGAATAAGAGTTTAATGTCTCTAAACTCATTTGAATGTTGTGTTCCCTTTCTTTTAAAAATTTGTTCTTTACCAGGTCATCAATTTCTCTGTCAACTAAAGTTTTATTCCTGCCTTTCGGAGAAGTATTAACTTTTTTATCCGATTGTGTGGATTGGTTTGGAAATAGCCGCACCCGTATCCCTCGATTGCTGAAAAATTCATACGTCTCGATAGATTGGGCCTTTTTCAATTCCTCCAGCAGTCTGTCGATTTTTGTCTGAGCATCTGCAATTTCCTGTAGATCTTCCGCCTTAAAGACAAGTTCTCTTTCATTGCGCCCTCTCAGCTTATCGTGAATAAAATTCAACAATTTTTCCGCATCACTTGTCATGATCGTTTCCTCCCTATTTATTCAATTTGTTCGCAAAACTTGCAGTAACTTTTGACAATTTTAACTTGATCTTCCAACCAGTCATCTTTTTCCGAAGGACTAACATAAGGTAGAGTTTCCTTGTTGAAAATATTTGCAAAATACCATAATATCCTTCCCCATATGGAATCGCAAATTTGTTTTTGGCGTGGACTATCCGGTGGCGCCGGTTTTATGTGATTTGATTCCAAGACATTCAGCATTTTGTATCTTTTTTTCCCTATATTTTTTTCAACACTAATGTCATAAACATCGTTTATTTGAACAAAGCATGACATGTCTCCAAATTTCCATAATTTTAATATTTCATATAAAATTTCAAAAACTAAAACGGAGATATCTACCATTTCGTTGCATATTGTAGAGTTTACGACGTTGGCCTTCTCGATAATTTTCTCTTGTCTCCTGATATCTACTCCTTTAAACAATTCTGAAAATAATTTCCTTAGCTCTTCCTGCTGTTGATTGTCTATCGGAAAGGCTCTGCCAAAATAATAACTGTACTTTTGAAAAAAGTAATCGTTTAATGTTCCACATTCCAGCCGCATGGAAAAATCAATAAATTTTCTCAAGTATTTTTCAACATCCATGTAAGAGTCAATTCCAAACATCTCTTCCACGGAATGTGCCAACTGCTTTCTGTCTATTGCCATGACCACAATCACATTCTTTAGTCCATAAAAAATATGATGCAGCCGCTCCAATACTTTGATCGCGTAATGAGGAATACATCGATCCAACTCATCTACAAATAAGACTATTGTTTTTTCTGTTGCCATTTCCTGTAGCTTTTTTCTAACACCTTCGATGGTTTGGCTAAAGCTAAACAATGTGTTAAAACCATACTCTTCATTTGTGTTTTTTTGTTGTGTATTCTTAATATCTTCTACCAGACTGATCAGACCGATGCCTATTTTATTTTTTATACACAGGTCAGCTATTTCCTTAAATTTTTCCCATGCAATCTCGTAACCGCTCTTTACAAAGTCGTCTATGTCCGTCCCCAAAACAGCCTCCTCTTTTTTAATAGAGGAGATCATTGCCGATATGATCGCAATAGCAGGCTCTTCATAATAGTCATATTGCCAACAATTATAGTGAAATAAAAAGTATCGGTTGTTTCCTGACTTTTCAGACTGCTCTTGCGCAAGGGTTGCCTCGATTTCTTCCATCACAAAACTCTTTCCGATTCCCCAGTCTCCTTCGATCGCAAAACAGCATCCTCGCTTATTATCTGCCAGTTGATTCACCAATTTGACAACATTATTGATAAAGCTGTCACGATCCAACAGATCCATTCTTTCTTCCATAAAATTTTCCTGCCTTTTGTATTTTACATAGTCATTTGAATAACATCAAACAATTTGTCCTTATTACTACTGTTGGAATGTTATGGGATTGATGGATTATATAATTTGGGAATATAAAAATAGCATTTATTGATATGTATTTAGAATTTTGCTCTTGAATATTTTATCTCCCTTTCAACAATCCCCATACACAACATTTTACCTTATCATATATTTTTTTTACTTTTTAGTCAAGCCCCTCCCACATTGACAACCCCCTTGCAGAGTGATAAAATTTTACAATAAGACGATTTGAGCACGGAGGGCGGAAGACATGAAAGAGCATATTTCTAGGGATGCGGCGTTTGAGCTGCTTCAAAAGTACAATCAGGATCCTTTCCACATACAACATGCTCTGACGGTGGAGGGCGTGATGAGATGGTATGCGCGGGAATTGGGATATGGCGAGGATGAAGAATTTTGGGGGTTGGTAGGACTTTTGCACGATATTGATTTTGAGCAGTATCCGGAACAGCATTGTATCAAGGCCCCTGAACTGCTGCGGGAAGGCGGCGTGAGCGAGGAGATGATTCATGCGGTTTGCAGCCATGGTTTCGGATTGACCGTGGATGTGAAGCCGGAGCACGAGATGGAAAAGGTTTTGTATGCGGCGGACGAGCTTACCGGTCTGATCTGGGCGGCGGCTTTGATGCGGCCTTCTAAGAGTACCCAGGATATGGAGCTCAAATCTTTGAAAAAGAAGTATAAAAGTAAGGGATTTGCGGCAGGCTGTTCCAGAGACGTCATCGAAAAGGGCGCTCAAATGCTGGGATGGGAGTTGGACGTTTTGTTGGAGCGTACTTTGGAGGCGATGCGTGCCTGTGAGGGTTGTTGGAACCTGTAAGCAACGGAGTGTTGACCGAAGCGGATGGGGATAAATTTGATTTTTTGAAAGGCGCTGCTGCAAACAGGATCAATAGGGCCGCGCAGAAAAGAGGGAGTTTATGAAGCTGACAGTGAGAGAGAAAGCTGCTTACGGTCTGGGAGCCGTGGGAAAGGACATGGTCTACATGCTTTCTGCGAGTTATATCATGTACTACTATCAGGATATTCTCAAGATCAATGCGCTGGCCATGGGTGCGATCTTGATGGCGGCACGCGTGTTTGACGCATTCAATGATCCGATCATGGGCGTGGTGGTGGCCAAGACCAGAACAAGGTGGGGGAAATTTCGTCCTTGGCTCTTGATTGGCACGCTGTTGAATGCGGCAGTCCTGTATCTTTTGTTTGCCGCTCCGCCACAGTTGAGCGGGGGAGGTCTGGTCGCTTATGCGGCGATATTCTACATTGTTTGGGGCGTCACCTACACCATGATGGATATCCCGTTTTGGTCTATGATACCGGCTTTTACGGACGGCGGTAAGGAGAGGGAGAATCTCTCCACGTTGGCGCGCTCCTGCGCGGGCGTGGGGTCTGCGCTCATCACTATTATCACCATGCCGGCGGTCTATTTTCTGGGGCAAGACAATGAGAGGGTCGGCTTTCAATGGTTTGCGCTGATTGTGGCGGTGATCTTCATTGTGTTTACCATGATCACCTGTCTGAGCATCAAGGAGAAATCTACCGTGGATATGGATGCCCCTTCCGTAGGACAGATGTTCAAAGCGCTTCTGCAAAACGATCAGGCTATGGCAGTAGTGATCTTTATTGTGTTGATCAACTGTTCTCTCTACATCACTTCCAATTTGCTCATTTACTTTTTTAAATATGATTTTGGCGGCGAGGCATGGTACAACAGCTATACCTTGTTCAATACCTTCGGCGGTGGTGTCCAGATTTTGTCGATGATGGTGATTTTCCCGTTGCTTCGCAAGGCGCTCAACGCGATCCAGGTGTTCTATGTGAGTCTCTTTGCGGCGATCGCCGGATATGGCGTGCTTTTGATCTTCTTTTTTGCGCATGTGGAGGAGGTAACGCTTTTATTTATTCCAACTTTCTTTATTTTTGTGGCTTTCGGAATGTTGACCGTGCTGACCACGGTGTTTTTAGCGAACACGGTGGACTACGGAGAGCTGAAAAATCACAGAAGGGATGAGAGTGTGATTTTTTCCATGCAGACCTTTGTGGTCAAGCTGGCATCGGGAGTGGCTGCACTGATCGCTTCTATCTGCCTGACAGTGTGCAATCTGAGTCAGGATACCAGCGATACGACGGCCGTGGCGGAGGAGGTTGCCGGTTCTTCTCTGGCAGTTCTGCGTCTGACCATGACAGTGATCCCTATATTGGGAATGATTGCGGCGGTCATTCTTTTTCACCGCAAATATATTTTGACGGATGCGAAGGTTGCGCAGATTGCGGAGCAGATCAGAGAGCGCAATGCGCAGAAAGGCGAACGGGAATGATACGACAAATAAGCAATTATTATATTTTACACACGGAACATACCACCTACTGTTTTCGGGTGCTTGACACCGGACATTTGGAGCATCTGTATTATGGGCGCAGGCTGCGTTTGCCCCAAGGCGGCAAACCGGAGACGGATGATGCGGCTTTGAGCTGGCTTGAGGCGCTTTCGGAGAAACATGCTTACGCTCCCGGCTGTACCTGTGTATATGATCCGGAACACAAAAATTTTACGCTGGAAGATATGCGGCTGGAAATGTCCTCCTATGGAAAAGGGGACACCAGGGAGCCTTTTGTGGAGTTAGTGCATGAGGATGGGAGCGCCACCTGCGATTTTCTCTTTGACAGGGCGGAGATCATCAATGGAAAGGCGGAATATCGGACCTTGCCGGGATCCTACGACGAGCAGGGGAAGGTGGAGCAATTAAATGTCACGCTCAAGGACGCGCAGTATCAGGTCACTTTAGAGCTGCACTATTACGTCTATGAGGATTGCGACGTGATCACTCGCAGCGCCCGACTGGTCAACGACGGAGAGGGAAAGTTGTGGGTAGAGCGTCTGCTCAGCGCACAGTTGGATTTGGACAGTCGGCCTCTTGTGTTTACCACGTTTAACGGGGCCTGGGGTCGGGAGATGCAAAAAAATGACACGGATTTGATAGCGGGTCGGCATGTGAACGAAAGTTTGACGGGAAATTCTTCCTGTCATGCCAACCCTTTTGTCATGCTGCATCCGCGGGAGACTACCGAGGATGCGGGGGAGTGCTTTGGATTTAATTTGATTTACAGCGGCAATCATTACGAGGCGGCGGAAGTAAGCAGTTTTGGCAAAATACGCTTTGTGACAGGTATTCATCCCGGCACGTTTCGTTTTCTCTTGCAGTCGGGGGAGGATCTGGAGGCGCCGGAGGCGGTGATGAGTTATTCTTGCCAAGGGTTTAACGGCCTGAGCATCCAGATGCAGCATTTTGTCAGAGAGCATATTGTTCGCGGCAAATGGAAACACAAGACCAGACCGGTGCTGCTCAATAGCTGGGAGGCGGCGTATTTTGATATCAATGAGAGAAAGCTCCTCGCCTTGGCCAAGGCCGGAAAAGAGGCGGGCATGGAGCTGTTTGTCATGGACGACGGATGGTTTGGCAGCAGGAATGACGACACGCAGTCGTTGGGAGATTGGGAGGTAAACGAGAAAAAGATTCCGGGCGGTCTGGCCAATCTGGCACGCAAGGTGAACGCTTTGGGGATGGATTTTGGCCTATGGGTAGAGCCGGAGATGGTAAATGTAAACAGCAAGCTCTACGAGGCGCATCCCGATTGGGTTCTTCAAATTTCCGGGAAACCTCATTCCGAGGGACGCAATCAGCGGATTTTGGATTTGACTAGGACAGAGGTACAGGATTTTATCATTGACAAAATGAGCGGTATCTTTTCCTCCGCGGAGATTGCTTATGTGAAGTGGGACATGAATCGGAACTTTACCGATTATTTTTCTCAGGCAATCCCGTCAGAGCGGCAGGGCGAGGTGGCACATCGATATTATATAGGTTTGTATCACTGTATGAAAACGCTGACAGAGCGGTTTCCTCATATTTTGTTTGAAGGCTGCGCTTCCGGCGGCAACCGGTTTGACTTAGGAATTTTGTGCTATTTTCCCCAGATATGGGCCAGCGACGACACGGATCCCGTGTGTCGGGCGCAGATTCAGACGGGTTACAGCTATGGATATCCCATGTCTGTTGTGAGCGCTCATGTGTCTGCCAGTCCCAACCATCAAACGCTGCGCAGCACGCCGTTGGAAACCCGCTTTAATGTGGCGGCTTTTGGAATTTGCGGCTATGAGTGCAATCTGTGCGATATGAAGCGGGAGGAACTTGCGGCGGTCAAGGCGCAGGTGGCTCTCTATAAAGAATGGCGTGAAGTTTTACAGTGGGGAGATTTTTACAGAGGCAGATCTTTTTTGGCGGGCGGACAGAGCGCGTTAGACCGCGGAAATAATCTCACGGAGTGGACTTGCGTGTCTCCTGACCGCAGTAAGGCGGTGGGGATGTTGCTGCAACAGTTGGTGATACCCAACACGCAGTTCCATACTTATTATGCCAGAGGACTGGATCCGGAGCGTGTCTATCACTTTTACAATCGTGAACTGAAGTATAATGTGAAGGAATTTGGGGATCTGGTCAACACTGTGTCGCCCTTCCATGTCAAACTGGATTCGCTTATGCACAATGTGATCGCGCGCTTTGTGAAGCTGGAGGGAGAGACCGAAGATTATATGGCGGGCGGAGATGTCCTGATGTACGGCGGAGTTCATTTAAAGCAGGCGTTTGGCGGCACCGGATACAATAATGAAGTGCGGCATTTTCAGGATTTTGGTTCCAGGATTTATTTTATGGAATCGGAAAAATCTGTTTAGATATTTCATTGAAAGAATGGGAAAACTATTTTATAATAGTAAGAGAGTACTATATCCGGCAGACAAGATAAGCGCATAAAAGGATGGGAATATTATGGAGACTGTGATTTCGGAAGGGATAAAATATATCGGGGTGGATGATAAGACGATCGATCTGTTTGAAAGTCAGTATCCGGTCGCAAACGGCATATCTTATAATTCATACCTTATTTTGGACAATAAGACCGTTCTGATGGATACGGTAGACGCCAGGAGGACAAAAGTCTGGGAGGACAGGCTGACGGAGGCTTTGGCGGGACGAGGACTTGACTATTTGGTTATCTCACATTTGGAGCCGGATCACGGGGGCAGTATCGGCAGGTTGTTGGAATTGTATCCGGATGTGACGTTGGTGGGAAACGCTAAGACTTTTTCCATGCTGCCACAATTTTTTAAATTGGATTCTTCGGTGAAGATGCTGACGGTGAAGGAGGGCGATCAACTTTCTCTGGGTTCCCATATGTTACATTTTTATATGGCGCCTATGGTTCATTGGCCGGAGGTGATGGTGACCTATGAAAGCAGTGAAAAAGCACTGTTTTCGGCGGACGGTTTCGGAAAATTTGGCGCGTTGGATGCGGACGAACCTTGGGAGGATGAGGCGAGAAGATATTACTTCAATATTGTGGGTAAATATGGTATGCCGGTGCAGGCGCTCTTAAAAAAGGCGGCGGGGTTGGATATTCGGATGATCTGTCCGCTACATGGGCCGGTGATCAGAGAGAATCTGGCGCATTATATCGAACTCTACGATACTTGGAGCAGTTATCGGCCTGAGGAGAGCGGCGTGGTCATTGCATGTGCCTCCATCCACGGCAATACCTTAGAGGCGGCCAAGAAATTTGCGCAGATGTTGCGAGAAAAGGGCGAAGAGAATGTGATTGTGCGGGACTTGGCGAGAGACGAGATGTCTCAGGTCATCGCGGAGGCGTTTCGGTACGACCGTATGGTGCTGGCGGGCGCCAGTTATGACGGAGGAGTCTTTCCCTGTATGCAGAATTTTCTAAACCATCTCCAGTCCAAGATGTATCAAAAGCGCAAGGTGGGGATTGTGGAGAACGGTTCCTGGGGGCCGACGGCGGCGAGGACGATGCGGGGTATCTTGGAAACCATGAAAGAAATCGAGATCCTGGAGCCTGTGGTGACTATTCGGACGACTCTCGGGACTGATAGTCAAGACGCCTTGGAACAGTTGGCGCAGATGGTTATGGCATGACACATAGAACGCGGGAAATGCGGCGCTTTTCATCTTGGTTTGTGATTTCGCTGAAGCGGAATCATGGGGGTTAGCATGAAGAAAAAGAACAAAGGAAAAATGGCATATATGTTACAGGCGGTAGGGATCTTCCCCCTGTTGCTTTTGGGAATCATGATCATGGCGCTGGGGTATCGTCTGTTTTCAGCAGCGATGTATAATGAAGTGGAGGAGTCTCTGCGAGGCGCTTCCGCCAGTGCGATCACACTGTTGAACACAGCCTATCCGGGCGATTACAGACGAGAGGGCGAGGGAAGTTATCGGTATTATAAAGGCGAGGAAGATATCACGGATGCCTTCGCACTGCTGGATCAAGTGAAGGTGGACAATGACTTGGAGGTTACGCTTTTTTACCAGAATACCCGAATTTTGACTACGATCTATGATTCGTCCGGCGGACGCTATGTGGGTTCAGGCGCGACCAATGAGGTGCGGCAGGACGTTTTGAAAGGAGCGGAGCCGCATTTTTATACCAACGCGATCGTAGGAGGAGTAGGTTATTTTTCTTATTATACGCCAATCTATAATTCCGATGGAAAGGTGACAGGGATGCTGTTTGTGGGGAAACCGAAAGGGCAGGTGGACGAGGCGGTGCAAAAAGCGCTGTATCCCCTTTTGGTGGCGGTGTTTCTCACAATACTGATCATGGCTTACATTATTTTCCACTACACGAAGGGAATCGTGGGTATTCTATTGAAGATCCGTGATTTTTTGTCGGAGGTATCTCAGGGGAACATGGATGCGGAGATCGATCCTGCAGTGCTGGAACGCAATGATGAGTTAGGTGAGATGGGGCAGGCTGTGGTGGCCACGCAGCAGGCGATCAGGGAGATGGTAGAGCTGGATACGCTCACCAAACTTGTCAATCGCAGTACAGCGGACAGAAAACTGAGACGTATCATGGAGAAGTCGGCGGTACAGAAGATTCCGTTTGCGGTCGCCATAGGAGATATTGACTTCTTCAAAAGAGTGAATGATACATACGGCCATGATTGCGGAGACGTTGTGTTAAAAGCTGTGGCCTCCACTTTGAAAGAACATATGCAAAAAGCCGGTTTTGTGGCCAGATGGGGAGGCGAGGAATTTTTGCTGGTGTTTGAAAAGATGGACGGCGAGAGGGCGAAGAAGTATCTGGAAAAGATGCTGGATGATATCCGCGCGATGCAGATTTCCTACCAGGATAAAGTGGTCACATTGACCATGACTTTCGGTGTCACTGACGGAAAGGACATCGCCATGAAGGATCTTCTCTGTAAGGCGGATCACAATCTGTACGAAGGGAAGGAGAGCGGCAGAAACAAGATCGTGTACTGGTAAGTTTAGAATTTGAGGCGATGATGCCGTATGGGCGGCAGAAGGAGAGGGAGATATGGACAGACAGAATTTGACCCTGTTGACAGATCTTTATGAATTGACGATGATGCAGGGATATTTCAAGAACAAGGATCGCAATGAGACGGTCATCTTTGATGCCTTTTTCCGCAATAATCCCTGTGGAGGCGGGTATTCGATCTGTGCAGGGCTGGAGTTGTTGATCCAGTATATAAAGGAGCTGCGTTTTGAGCAGGAGGATATCGACTATTTGGCGTCCCTCGGGATTTTTGGCGAGGACTTTTTGAATTATTTAAAAGATTTTAGGTTTACCGGTGATATCTATGCGATTCCGGAGGGGACGGTCATGTTCCCCAGGGAGCCCATGGTGAAGGTGGTGGCTCCCATTATGCAGGCACAGTTGGTGGAGACGGCCATTTTGAATATCATCAACCATCAGAGCCTCATTGCCACTAAGGCGGCCAGAGTATGTCATGCTGCCCGTGGCGACGGTATCATGGAGTTTGGCCTCAGGCGTGCGCAAGGGCCGGATGCGGGTACTTATGGCGCAAGGGCGGCTGTGATCGGCGGCTGCATCGGCACCAGTAATGTGCTGGCGGGTCAGCTTTTTGACATCCCGGTAAAGGGTACGCATGCCCATAGCTGGATCATGAGTTTTCCGGATGAGTATACGGCGTTTCGGGCGTATGCGGATATGTATCCCAATGCGTGTATTTTGTTGGTGGATACTTATGATACTTTGAAATCAGGTGTACCCAATGCGATCAAGGTGTTTACCGAGATGCGTGAGGCAGGTATTCCCCTCACTTATTATGGCATCCGTTTAGACAGCGGAGATCTCGCTTATCTGTCCAAAAAGGCGAGAAAAATGCTGGATGAGGCGGGTTTCCATGATGCTGTGATCTCCGCTTCCAATGATCTGGATGAGTTTTTGATCGACAGTTTGAAAGAGCAGGGTGCGATGATCACCTCATGGGGTGTGGGAACCAATCTGATCACTTCCAAGGACAATCCTTCCTTTGGCGGGGTGTATAAGCTTGCCGCCATCATGGGTAAGGACGGCAAATTTATTCCAAAGATCAAGCTGTCTGAAAATACAGAGAAAGTCACCAATCCGGGGGACAAGATGATTTACCGTATTTATGAAAAGGAGAGCGGCAAGCTGAAGGCGGATTTGATCTGCCTGGCGGATGAAGTCTTTGACGAAAAGGAAGATATGCTGCTGTTCGATCCTTCTGAACCTTGGAAAAAGACGCGGCTGACGGGAGGCACTTATACGATCCGGCCAATTTTGCAACAGATATTCAAGAACGGCGAGTGCTGTTATACGTCGCCTAAGGTGATGGAGATCAGGGAGTATTGTCAAAAGGAATTGGATACGCTTTGGGACGAGACCAAGCGACTGGTGAATCCGCATGGCGTGTATGTAGATCTGTCCAGAAAGTTGTATGATATGAAACTTGAACTTCTGGACAGAATGAGTGAAAGGTAAGTTATTGCTCCATCTGCCGCCCCAGAAAACCCGCTGCGGAGAGAACGAGTTTCTGCTCGACCTCACCCATTTTACCGCGGTTGTTGTTTTCTAGGAGCGCTACGCTGCCGATGACGTCGCCCTCGCAGATGATGGGGGCGATGGCCTGGTGCTGGTAGTCCTCATTGATCTCGCCGCAGATGTTGATAAAGCTGCGGTCGCCGCGGGATGCAAGGACGGTCTCCCTGTTGTTTACCTTGTCCTCCAACTGCTTGCTGATCGATTTGTTTAGAAGCTGTTTGTAGCCGCCCGCCGCTGCTACAAACTGATCTCTGTCGGCAATGACTGCAGCGTGGCCGGATACCTGTGCAAGACTTTCCGCGTACTGTTTGGCAAAGGTGGTCATCTCACCGATAGGAGAGTATTTTTTCAAGATGATCTGCCCTTCTCTGTCGGTAAAGATCTCTAGCGGGTCGCTTTCCCTGATGTGCAGAGTGCGCCGAATTTCCTTGGGGATTACAATACGTCCTAAATCATCTATCCGTCTTACGATTCCAGTTGCTTTCATGGTAGTTCTTCCTCCGTTTTAGTATGATTTTTGTCAGTTTTTGAGTTGATGTTTCATCTGGAGTTATTATCTGTAAATGTTTCCGAAATATGTATGCGGAGAAAAGGGTTTTGTTTGACAGATTTTCCTCAAGCCGCTACAATGGGAACAGCGTAAAAACTTTCTGGAGGAATCGCAATGGGAATATTTCCTTATAATTTGGAAATGATTGTGAAAAAAATCTTACCGTGTGTTTTGATCGCCGTGTTGCTGACGGGATGCGGCAGGAAGGATGCCGAACCGCCTTCGGACACAGTAGAGATGGAAACCGCATTTGTGCCGGAGGAGAAGTCTGAGAGCGTGACTGACCAGAGCGTACAGCCTGAGGGGGAATCTGTACCGGAGACACAGCCGGACGCCGAATCAAGCGGGCAGTCCGCACCGGAGGAGACGCCGGATACAGTGACAGTTCACACTACAGATCGGGTCAATGTGCGTGAGGCTCCTTCTACAGATGCGGAAGTATATACTGTGCTGGAGCGCAGAACGGAAGTGCAGCAGATTCAGGATGATGGAGAATGGAGCAGTGTTTGGATAGAAGGACAGACCTATTATATCGCCAGCAGATATTTGAGGCAGCAGCCGGAAGGGCAGAATGGTTTTGTGGTGGTCATAGATGCCGGACATCAACAGAAAGGGAACAATGAGCAGGAACCGGTGGGCCCGGGTGCGCAGGAGACCAAGGCAAAAGTATCAAGTGGAACGCATGGGGACACCAGCGGTCTCTATGAATACGAGTTGACACTGATGGTGGCGGAGAAGCTGCAGGAGGAACTGGAAGCGCGGGGATACGAGGTTGTCATGGTGAGGACTGCGCATGACGTGGATATCAGCAACAGTGAGAGGGCGCAGGTGGCCAATGACCTGTCGGCGGATGTGTTTATCAGGGTTCACGCCAACGGCTCCACAGATACCGGCGTGAACGGCGCTATGACCATCTGTCAGACGCAGAACAATCCCTACAACGGAACCCTCTATCAGGAGAGTAAGGATTTGTCGGTCTGTGTGTTGGATGAATTGGTGGCGGCCACCGGCTGCAAGAAACAGTACGTGTGGGAGACGGACACGATGAGCGGGATCAACTGGTGTCAGGTGCCCGTCACCATAGTGGAGATGGGGTATATGACCAATCCGACGGAAGATGCGCTTATGGCTTCGGAGGAATATCAGTATAAACTTGCGGAGGGGATGGCGAATGGAATCGATTTGTATTTTCAGCAATAGGAAGATGAAAAACGTTGAGAAGACTTTACATACCAGTCTGATGCTTTTATTTTTGTTTGTTGGAATTTTCGCCAGGGGATGGATGCTTGGAAAAGTTCCGGGAGGCATCAATCAAGATGAGGCTTTTTCAGCTTATGAGGCGTATTCGCTTCTTCACTATGGCATTGACAGTTCCGGTTATTCTTTTCCTGTTTATCTCAATACATGGGGAAGTGGAATGAGTGCTCTGAATACATACCTGATGATTCCCTTTATTGCCATATTTGGGCCGCATATGTGGGTGATCCGTATCCCACAGTTCATCGTTGCCTGTGTTACGCTTTATGTGACGTATAAGCTTATGTTAAAATTATTTGATCAGCAGATGGCATTGATGGGTTTATTACTTTTGGGCGTATGCCCATGGCATATCATGATGGCCAGGTGGGGAATGGATGCCAATTTTGCGCCAGGGTTTCTGCTGCTTGGTTTCTATTTTTTTGTGCTTGGGGCAGAAAAAACACAATATTTTTTAGTGTCAGTGTTGTTCTATGGTTTGAGTCTGTATTGTTATGTTACCATATGGCTCATCGTTCCTTTGATGATCGTTTTGCAGCTTATCTATCTGTGGTACACAGGGAAATTACATATTGATAAATATGAGGTGGCAGCAGTTTTTCTTCTGGCATTGTTAGCATTGCCGCTTATATTGTTTTTGCTTATCAATTACGGATATATGGAAGAGATCCGCACTCCCTTTTTATCCATCCCCAAACTTGAGGCGATGAGGAAAAGTGAGATTTCTCTCTATAACGCGCCCTACAATTTTTTGCGGCTTCTGCGTTTGTTGTGGGATCAGGGGGATGGTCTGCCCTGGAATGCAACGGAAGAATTTGGATTATATGGTAGTAAATGGATGCTTGTTTTTGCGGTGATCGGTCTTCTGTATTGCTGTAAAAGAGCGATTGTCAGTATACAAAAGCGCAAGTACGATGGAGCGGTGCTGTTGTTGGCGCCTTTTGGGTGTGCGGGTTTGTTAGGGGGGTTGATCGATGTAAATGTAAATGTAAATCGTATTAATTGTATACATATACCGATCGTTCTCTTTATTGCGATTGGAGTATGCCTTGTAATGCGTTTGCTGATGCGCTCTTTAAAAAAATGTGGCAAATATGTTCCGGCAATATTTGTGATCGCGGCATTGATTTTCTTTTTGTGTTTTGAAAAGTTCTATTTTACGGATTACAGAGAAACGATCGGCTGTGAGTTTCAGGATGGACTGGAAGAGGCGGTATATTATGCCCAAAATCTTGCCAGCGATGAAAAGGTTATTTTTGTTGACGACAGTTTCAATTATCCTAAGATTTTGTTTTACGGCAGGCTGCCGGTGACAGAATATCTGAATATCGTGCGGGATATGGATGATCTCAACGGATATTTTTGTGGGCAATTCCACATTGGCATTTCGGATGTAACTGCCGGACAGATTTATATCATTCCGCCAACGGCCGCGGAAACTTTTCAAACAAAAGGTTGTCAGGTGCAGGTGTTTGACTATGCTGCGGTCGCCTATTAGTTTTGGCTGCAAGGCGAAAAGTGCTTGACAATCCCAAAAACACAGAGCTATAATAGTCAAAAATGCAAATGCGGTGACAAAGACAGTACTCATTCTCTCAAAAGGCACAGCGAGTCGGCGGCGGTGGGAGGCCGATGCGAGTAGAGGTATGGGGAAGATCCCTTTCGAGCAGCCGGAACAAAAGGCGACGAGTAGTTTCGGACGTTCTCCTCCCGTTAAGAGGAACCATATCACTCCCCTCTATGCGGGAAGTATGTTGTAACAGGTGGTTTGCGGACAGTATGCTTCGCCCTATTACAGGGTGGAGCTTTTTTATATCAGAATCATATTATCATATTAAGAAAGGGAGAATACAATGTACAGACAAGTGCCTAACAACCTGAATTTTGTGGAACGCGAGAAGAACGTGGAAAAATTCTGGAACGACAATGCTATTTTTGAAAAGAGTATGGAGCAGCGCAAGGACGGGGAGATGTATACCTTCTATGACGGCCCGCCTACAGCCAATGGCAAACCTCATATCGGCCATGTGGAGACGCGCACAATCAAGGATATGATCCCCAGATACCGCACCATGAAAGGATATATGGTGCCTCGCAAGGCAGGATGGGACACACACGGCCTGCCGGTGGAATTGGAAGTGGAGAAGCTTCTGGGTCTGGACGGCAAAGAACAGATTGAAGAGTACGGGTTGGACGCCTTTATCTCCAAATGTAAGGAGAGTGTCTGGAAATATAAGGGAATGTGGGAAGATTTTTCCAAGACGGTAGGTTTTTGGGCAGATATGGATCATCCCTATGTCACCTATGACGATAATTTTATCGAGTCCGAGTGGTGGGCGTTAAAGACAATCTGGGACAAGGGCCTGCTCTACAAGGGTTTTAAGACGGTTCCCTACTGTCCGCGCTGCGGGACGCCGCTTTCCAGTCACGAGGTGGCGCAGGGTTACAAGGCAGTCAAGGAGCGCTCCGCTGTGGTGCGCTTTCGTGTGACGGGCGAGGACGCTTATTTTCTGGCGTGGACCACGACTCCCTGGACGCTGCCCTCCAATGTGGCGCTTTGTGTGCATCCGGATGAGACCTATGTGAAGGTGAAGGCGGCGGATGGAATGACTTACTATCTGGCGCAGGCGCTTTTGGATAAGGTGCTGGGAGAGTTGGGCGAATATGAGGTTCTGGAGACTTATGTGGGAAAAGACCTGGAGTACAGAGAGTATGAGCCACTGTTTGCCTGTGCGAAGGATGCGGCGGCAAAGCAGAAGAAAAAGGCGCATTTTGTAACTTGTGACAACTATGTCACAATGACGGACGGCACGGGAATCGTACACATTGCGCCGGCTTTCGGTGAGGACGACAACCGTATCGGCAGAATTTATGATTTGCCCTTTGTACAATTTGTGGATGGCAAGGGTAATTTGACGAAAGAGACTCCCTATGCGGGACTTTTTGTGAAAAAAGCGGATCCCGAAGTGCTGAAGGATCTGGATAAAGAAGGAAAACTGTTCTCCGCTCCAAAGTTTGAGCATGATTATCCTTTCTGTTGGAGATGTGATACGCCGTTAATCTATTATGCGAGGGAGTCCTGGTTCATCAAAATGACGGCGGTGCGCGAGGATCTGATCCGCAACAACAAGACCATCAACTGGGTGCCGGAATCCATCGGAGAGGGTCGTTTCGGCAACTGGTTGGAAAACATTCAGGATTGGGGTGTGTCCCGCAATCGTTATTGGGGAACGCCGCTGAATGTATGGGAGTGCGAATGTGGTCATATGCATGCTATAGGCAGCAGAGAAGAGCTGTTTCAGATGAGCGGCAACGAGGCGGTCAAGACTGTGGAGCTCCATCGGCCCTATATCGACGAGATCACAATCACCTGTCCGGAGTGCGGCGGCGTGATGAAGCGTGTGCCGGAGGTAATCGATTGTTGGTTTGATTCCGGTGCGATGCCTTTTGCACAGCACCATTATCCTTTTGAAAATAAAGAGCTTTTTGAGAAGCAGTTTCCGGCGCAGTTTATTTCTGAGGCTGTGGATCAGACCAGAGGATGGTTCTACTCCCTGCTGGCGGAGTCTACGCTTCTCTTTAATAAAGCTCCCTATGAGAATGTGATTGTCATGGGGCATGTGCAGGATGAGAATGGACAGAAGATGGCAAAGAGCAAGGGCAATGCGGTGGATCCTTTTGACGCGCTGGAAGAATACGGGGCGGACGCTATCCGCTGGTATTTCTACACCAGTTCCGCACCCTGGCTGCCCAAGCGTTTTTCCGGCAAGTTGGTGCAGGAGGGACAGCGCAAATTTATGGGCACACTTTGGAACACCTACGCCTTCTTTGTGCTGTATGCCAATATCGACGGTTTTGATGCCACAAAGTATACACTGGAGTACGATAAGCTGACTGTCATGGACAAATGGCTGCTCTCCAGGCTAAACACTGTGGTGGGACAGGTGGATGACAATCTGGATCAGTACCGTATTCCGGAGGCTGCCAAAGCGCTGCAAGAGTTTGTGGACGATATGAGTAACTGGTATGTGCGCAGAAGCAGAGAGCGTTTCTGGGCAAAAGGCATGGAGCAGGATAAGATTAACGCCTATATGACACTGTATACGGCGCTTGTAACCATCTGCAAAGCCTCTGCGCCCATGATTCCCTTTATGACGGAGGAGATTTATCTGAATCTGGTGAAGAGTATTGATAAAGAGGCTCCCGAGAGTATTCATCTGTGCGATTTCCCCACGGTGGATCAAGCGCATATCGACAGAGAACTGGAAGAAAAAATGAAGAATGTGCTGGACGCTGTGGTGATGGGGCGCGCGTGCCGCAACGACGCCGCGATCAAGAATCGTCAACCTATCGGCAAAATGTATATCAAGGCGGAGTTTGAACTGGACAGCTTTTACAAGGATATTATCGCGGATGAACTGAACGTGAAGGAAGTGGTCTTTACGGAGGATGTGAGAGATTTTACCACCTATACCTTCAAGCCGCAGCTTCGCACCGTGGGGCCGAAATATGGCAAACAGTTGGGCGGTATTCAAAAAGAACTGGCGGCTCTGGACGGCAATGCCGCGATGGATGAGTTAAATGCGAAGGGCAAGCTGAACTTTACCGTGGACGGTGTGGCGGTAGAATTGTCCAGAGAAGATCTGCTGATCGACATGGCGCAGAAGGAAGGTTATGTGTCTCAGGAGAGCGGCCGCGCAACCATTGTGCTGGACACCAATCTGACGGAGGAACTGATCGAGGAAGGATTTGTGTATGAGCTCATCAGCAAGATTCAAACCATGCGCAAGGATGCAGGTTTTGAAGTGATGGATCATATTCGGGTATCTCTCAATGGAAATGCAAAGTTGGCAGAGCTGGCAGAGCGCAACAGAGAAGTGATCGCCACCAAGGTTTTGGCGGATGAGCTTAAGAGCGGCGCAGAGTACGCGAATGCTAAAGAGTGGAATGTCAACGGCGAGAAGGTGGTGCTTTCCGTGGAGAAAGTGTGACAGATGCGCGGAAGAAAAATGGAAAAATAGTTGGAATTGACAGGCGGGTTTGATATAATAAAGAGAGTCTGTTTTACACAAAGGATTGAAAGGAGAGTAAGACGTTGAAGGACAGAGTGAATCAGAACAGCATGGCAGAGCAGGCGACGGCGGCCGCTGCGCCGGCGAAAGCCGCAGATACCACAAAGGCGATTAAATTTGACAAGGAACTTTTTAAGAGAAGTGTTCTTTATAATGTAAAAACCTTGTACCGCAAGACACTGGAGGAAGCTACTCCGCAGCAGATCTTTCAGGCGGTCTCCTATGCGATCAAGGATCAGATCGTGGAGAACTGGATGAACACGCAGAAGGCATATGAGCAGGAAGACCCCAAGATGGTCTATTATATGTCCATGGAGTTTTTGATGGGTCGTGCCCTGGGGAACAATATGATCAACATGCAGGCTTACAAGCCTGTGAAAGAGACCCTGGAGGAATTGGGATTGGATCTGAATGTGGTGGAGGATCAGGAGCCGGACGCGGCGCTGGGAAATGGCGGTCTGGGCCGTCTGGCAGCCTGCTTCTTGGACTCTCTGGCCACTTTGGGGTATCCCGCATACGGCTGCGGCATCCGCTATCGCTACGGGATGTTCAAACAGGAGATCCGCGACGGTTATCAGGTGGAGGTGCCGGATGTATGGCTGTCCAACGGGAATCCCTTTGAGCTGCGCAGGCCTGAGTATGCCAAGACAGTCAAGTTTGGCGGGTATGTATCCATGCATACGGATGAGAAGGGCAGGCATATTTTCCGCCAGGAGGGTTATCAGTCTGTCAGGGCGATTCCCTTCGATCTGCCGATCGTGGGATATGGAAATGGCATTGTGAATACGCTTCGTATCTGGGATGCGGAGCCGGTGGAGTGTTTCCAACTGGATTCCTTTGACAAAGGCGATTATCACAAGGCTGTGGAACAGGAGAACCTGGCGAGGAATATTGTGGAGGTGCTCTATCCCAACGACAATCATTACGCAGGAAAAGAGCTGCGCTTAAAGCAGCAGTACTTCTTTATTTCAGCGTCCGTTCAGGAAGCGGTTGAGAAGTATATGAGAAAGCACAACGACATACACAAATTCTACGAGAAGGTCACTTTCCAGTTGAACGACACTCATCCCACCGTGGCGATCGCAGAGTTGATGCGTGTGTTGATGGACGACTATTATCTCACCTGGGAAGAGGCGTGGGAAATCACCACCAAGACCTGCGCGTACACGAACCACACGATCATGGCGGAAGCGTTGGAGAAATGGCCCATTGAACTGTTTTCCAGACTGCTTCCCCGCGTCTATCAGATCGTGGAGGAGATCAATCGCCGTTTTATTATCGAGATAGAGAAAAAGTACAGTGCGATCCCCAGCATCAATGTGCAGGATAAGATTCGTAAGATGGCCATTATTTACGACGGACAGATCAAGATGGCGCATATGGCGATTGTGGCGGGTTACTCTGTGAACGGCGTGGCGCAGTTGCACACCGAGATTTTGAAGAAGCAGGAACTCAAGGATTTTTATGATATGTTTCCGGAGCGCTTCAACAATAAGACCAACGGCATCACGCAGAGACGTTTCCTGCTCCACGGCAATCCGCTTCTGGCAGATTGGGTCACCGACCATGTGGGCGACGAGTGGATCACCGACCTGCCCCAGATTGGTCGTCTGAAGATTTATGCGGATGACGCGAAAGCGCAGCAGGAGTTTATGAATATCAAATATCAGAACAAGGTGCGTCTGGCGAAGTATATTCTGGAGCACAATGGTGTGGAGATCAATCCGCGGTCTATTTTCGATGTGCAGGTAAAGCGTCTGCATGAGTACAAGCGGCAGTTGCTCAATATCCTTCACGTGATGTATCTGTACAATGAGCTGAAGGAGCATCCCGAGAGAGACTTCTATCCCAGAACCTTTATTTTCGGGGCCAAGGCGGCAGCGGGTTACTACAACGCCAAGCTCACCATCAAGCTGATCAATTCCGTGGCGGATGTGATCAACAACGATGCTTCTATAAACGGCAAGATCAAAGTGGTGTTTATCGAGAACTACAATGTGTCTAACGCCGAGATCATTTTTGCGGCGGCGGATGTATCCGAGCAGATATCTACGGCCAGCAAGGAGGCTTCCGGCACCGGCAATATGAAGTTTATGCTGAACGGCGCACTGACTCTGGGCACCATGGACGGAGCCAATGTGGAGATCGTGGAGGAAGTGGGCAAGGAGAATGCGTTTATCTTTGGCCTGAGTTCCGATGAAGTGATTCAGTACGAGAATTACGGCGGATATGATCCCATGGAGATCTTCAACAATGATCAGGATGTGCGCAAGGTGTTGATGCAACTGATCAACGGCACATATGCGCCCCATGATCCGGAGTTGTTCCGTCCTCTGTACAACTCTTTGCTGAACACGCAGTCCAGCAACAAGGCGGACACTTACTTTATCCTGAAAGATTTCAAGTCCTATGCGGAGGCGCAGAAACAGGTGGAGGAAGCTTACAGGGATGAAGCCGGATGGGCGAGAAGCGCCATTTTGAACGTGGCATGTTCCGGAAAGTTTACTTCCGACCGGACGATCCAGCAGTATGTGGACGAGATCTGGCATTTAGACAAAGTCGTGTTGAAATAAACATTTCTTGAGAAGATAAGTCAAAGTCGTGATGGAGGATCAGGTATGCTGCCGGAAGCTTTTTGTGACCGTATGAAAAGTATGCTGGGAGAGGACTATGAAAAGTTTGAAGAAAGTCTTTGGCAGGACAGATATCAGGCGCTGCGCCTGAATCCTCTTAAAGTGACAGCGGACGGGCGAATCGCGGATGCGGGACGGATGCCTTTTGCGCTCACAAAGGTGCCTTGGGCGAAGAACGGATATTATTATCCTAAGGACGCCAGACCGGGAAGGCATCCCTACCATGAAGCGGGAGTGTACTATATTCAGGAACCCAGCGCCATGGCGCCGGTGGAGCTGTTGGAGGCTAAGCCGGATGAGAAGATCTTGGATCTGTGCGCGGCGCCGGGCGGCAAGAGCACGCAGATCGCGGCGGCGATGGAAGGGCGGGGGATTTTATTCTGTAATGAGATCGAACCCGCCAGAGCGCGGATCCTGTCGGAAAACATAGAGCGCATGGGAGTGGTCAACGCCTGTGTGACCAATGAGACGCCAAGGCGTCTGGCGGAGGTTTTTCCCGCGTATTTTGACCGTATTCTGGTGGACGCCCCCTGCTCCGGCGAGGGAATGTTTCGGAAAAATGAGGATGCCTGTGGCGAGTGGAGTCTGGAAAATGTGCAGCTCTGTGCGGGGAGGCAGGACGATATCTTAGATCAGGCGGCGCGAATGTTGCGCCCAGGCGGCCGACTGGTCTATTCCACCTGCACTTTTTCCCCTGAGGAAGATGAGGGCAGCGTCAGCAGGTTTGTGCGCAGACACCCGGAGTTTGTCATTTTAGATTCGCGGTCGGTAAAGTGTATGGTATGCGGGTGCGAAGGGCAGCAGAAAGCTTCTAACACGCAGAATTTTGAAATGAGATCACCCTTGCGGGAGCGGATCCGTGCAGGGGACGGCATACCGGAGTGGATTGCAGATCCGGCGCCCCATCTGGATCGGACGCTCCGGCTGTGGCCGCAGCATGTAGCCGGAGAGGGACATTATGCTGCCGTACTGGAAAAGCGCAGCGACGGGAGCCGGGATATCACCGCAGAGCAATCACCTCTTCCCAAAGTGGAGAAGGGAGTTTCCGGAAAGGAACTGGAGGAGTATCTGGTCTTTGCGAAGGAGGAGTTGTGCGGAGAATGGCAGGATGTGGAGTCAGAGGAGAGCAGATATATCAGGTTTGGCGACCATGTATATCGGATCCCGCAAGAGTGTCCTGCGCTCAAGCATCTTAAGGTACTGCGCCCTGGACTGCACGTGGGGACATTCAAGAAAAATCGCTTCGAGCCGGCCCATGCGCTGGCACTGGCGCTCCCCCCGGCCAAGGCAAGACATGTGTGGAACCTTTCCTCCGAGGATGGCGCCGCGTATGTCTATTTGAGCGGACAGACTTTCCCCGCGGAAGGTGAGAAAGGCTGGTATCTGATCTGTGTGGACGGCTTTGGATTGGGATGGGGAAAGCTGGTGGGAGGTACGATGAAAAACCATTACCCCAAGGGATTGAGGCTCTCTTTGTAAGAGTGAGAAGGTACTTTAGAGGAGGGATAGCGATGCTTTACTTCAGAAATTATGACAATGGGTGGAAATATCCCAAAATGATCGGCGCGGTGGTGTTTGCATCCGTGCTCATTTATGTGATTCGGCGTGACGGCTATATGTCAGGATGGGAACTGGTGCTGATGTTGGCGGGAATAGCGGCATATATTGGCGGAAAGTGGATGAATTACAGTCGTGAGTTGTGCTCCATCGTGGGCGTGTCCTCTTATTCTCAGGTAGATTTCAGACTGGAGGAAATCAGGGAGGAGATTTATAACAGTCTTCCCAATCAGGATACACAGGCGAAATTTTTGCAGGTGTACGCTTCCCTTGGAAAGGATAAGATCAAGAAAGCGACTTACTTAAAAAATGTGCAGTTTGAGGTCAATAAGCCTCAGTGGATGTCTTAACTGACGATGAGGGGAAACCCTGAACGTGGTAAAAAGAGAAAAGAAAACAGGAGAGAAAAAAATGCCGGTTACAGAATTTCTTGACAGAAATGCGCGGCTTTATCCGGATGAGGTCGCATTGGTGGAATTAAACCCGGACGAGAAAGATACCAGGAGGACGACTTGGAAGGAGTATGAACTGATCGAGCCGGACCGCTTTGAACCCTATCGCAGGGAAATCACATGGAGTATTTTTAACGAGAAGGCGAACCGCTTTGCCAATATGTTGATCAGCCGAGGCGTCAAAAAAGGAGATAAGGTTGGCATTTTGATGTACAACTGCCTGGAGTGGCTGCCAATCTATTTTGGCGTGCTCAAAAGCGGAGCTATCGCTGTGCCCTTTAATTTCCGTTATGATGCGGAGGAGATTTTATATTGCGCCGAGCTGGCGGAGACGGATGTGCTTGTGTTTGGAATGGACTTTATCGGACGCATAGAAGTCAATGCAGAGCGGCTCTGCAAAGGGCGGCTGCTGATTTATGTGGGCGACAACTGCCCCAGCTTTGCGGAGAGCTATCGAGAGTTGGTGGCGGACTGTTCCAGCCAGACTCCCCATGTGGAGCTTTCGGAAGACGATTTTGGCGCGATCTACTTTTCGTCGGGAACTACCGGTTTTCCGAAGGCTATTTTACATAAACACAGAAGTCTGACGCAGGCGGCGGAGATGGAACAAAAACATCATGGCACGGGCAGAGAAGATACGTTCCTCTGTATTCCGCCTCTGTACCACACCGGAGCCAAATTTCACTGGATGGGCAGCCTGGTGGCAGGCAGCAGAGCGGTGCTTTTGAAAGGAACGAAACCCGAGACTATACTCTCAGCCGTCTCCTCAGAGCATTGCAGCATTGTCTGGCTGTTGGTGCCCTGGGCGCAGGATATTTTGGACGCTTTGGACAGAGGAGACCTGAAGCTGGAGGATTATGAGCTGAACCAGTGGCGATTGATGCACATTGGTGCACAGCCTGTTCCGCCCTCTTTGATCAAGCGGTGGAAAACCTATTTCCCAGAGCATGATTATGATACGAACTATGGACTTTCCGAGTCCACCGGCCCGGGTTGTGTGCATTTGGGGTTGGAGAATATTCACAAGGTAGGCGCCATCGGTATCCCCGGTTATCGATGGGAGTGTAAGATCGTGGATGAGAGCGGATCGGAAGTGGCCAGGGGAGAAGTGGGTGAGTTGTGTGTCAAGGGCCCTGGCGTTATGACCTGTTATTACCGCAACGAAGAGGCTACGGCGGAGACGTTGAAAGACGGCTGGCTCTACACCGGCGATATGGCAAAGCAGGACGAGGACGGTTTTTATTTTCTGGTGGATCGCAAGAAGGATGTGATCGTCAGCGGGGGAGAAAATATTTATCCTGTTCAGATAGAAGACTTTATGCGCAAGTATGACAAGATTAAGGATGTGGCGGTGATCGGTCTGCCTGACAGACGGCTGGGAGAGAAGACGGCGGCGATTGTCGAGGTAAAATCCGGAATGGAATGTACACAGGAGGAACTGCAAGAGTTTTGTATGGCGCTGCCCAGGTACAAGCGTCCCAAAGAGATCATTTTCAGCGAGATACCCAGGAATGCCACCGGAAAAATTGAAAAACCCAAGCTTCGCAAGATGTATGGTGCGGATGGCCTGGTGGAGAAGGAGAACATGGCCTGAAAATTACAAGTGTTATTTTGGCGTGGACGCATATGGAGTAAGTCGGAAAGGTGTGGTTAGATAAGATGAAAGAGTTGATGCTTGGCAATAAGGCTGTTGCCAGAGGTATGTATGAGGCTGGCTGCAAGGTGATTTCCAGTTACCCCGGCACTCCCAGCACAGAGATTACCGAGGAGGCGGCTCTTTATGATGAGATATACTGTGAGTGGGCCCCCAATGAGAAAGTGGCTCTGGAGGTGGCGCATGGAGCCGGCCTGGGAGGCGTGAGAAGCGCCTGCGCCATGAAGCATGTGGGACTGAATGTGGCCGCTGATCCGTTGTTTACGATCTCCTATCAGGGGGTGAACGCCGGTCTGGTCATCTGTGTGGCCGACGACCCGGGGATGCATTCCTCCCAGAACGAGCAGGATTCCCGACATTATGCGGAGGCGGCCAAGGTGCCGATGCTGGAACCCTCCGACTCAGAGGAGGCTCTGCTGTTTACCAAAAGAGCCTTTGAACTCTCCGAGAGGTTTCACACGCCGGTGCTTTTAAAGATGTGTACCAGAGTGTCCCATTCTCAAAGTATTGTGGAGACCGCAGAGCGAATCGAACCCGAACAGATTCCCTACGTGAAGGATCCGACGAAGGTTATGATGACGGCAAATTCCAGAAATGCGCATGTGCGCGTGGAGCAGCGCACGAAGGATCTGATCGCCTATGCGGAAGAATGTGATTTGAACCGAGAGGAGATGGGAGGGACGGCCCTCGGCATCATCACTTCGTCCACATCTTATCAGTATGCCAGAGAGGTGTTTGGAGAAACGGTCAGTGTGTTAAAGTTGGGACTGACCTATCCCATGCCTGAAAAGCGGATTCGGGATTTTGCCGCCAAGGTGGAACGTGTGATTGTCTTGGAAGAGCTGGATCCCATTATAGAAAAACATTGCAGGCAGTTGGGGGTGGAAGTGTCAGGTAAGGATATCTTTCCCATCTGCGGAGAATTTTCACAAAATCTGGTGAGGGAGCGTCTGGGATTGGAGTTGCCGAAAACGCTTCATATTGACGATGAGATTCCCGGGCGGCCGCCCGTTATGTGTGCGGGATGTCCTCACAGAGGGATATTCTATGTATTACACCAAAAGAACTGTATGGTGTATGGCGATATCGGTTGTTATACTTTGGGAGCTTTGCCGCCCCTATACGCGATGGATCTGAATGTCTGCATGGGCGCTTCCTGTTCCGGCCTGCACGGATTTAACAAGGCCATGGGAGAGGAAGGGGGGCGCAGAAGCGTGGGCGTGATCGGCGACTCCACCTTTATTCATTCAGGTGTCACCGGTATTACGGATATTGCGTACAACATGAGCAATTCTACCGTGATCATACTGGACAACTCCATCACGGGAATGACGGGGCATCAGCAGAACCCTACCACCGGCAAGAATCTTCGGGGAGAACCGGCGGGCAAAGTGGATCTGGAAGCGCTGTGCCGCGCGCTGGGGTATGAGCGTGTGCGAGTGGTGGATCCTTATGATTTGAAACAGGTGGAGACTGTGTTGGAGGAAGAACTGGCGGCGCCTGTACCTTCCATTATTATCAGCCGCCGTCCCTGTGTTATGATAAAAGGAACCGTGCATGAGGCGCCTTTAAAGGTGGATCAGGATAAGTGCGTGGGATGCAAGGCTTGTATGAAGATCGGCTGTCCGGCCATCTCGGTGAAAGGCGGGAAGGCGCGGATTGATACTACACTATGTATCGGTTGTAAGGTGTGTACGCAGATGTGTAAATTTGGCGCGCTGAAAGCGTGAGAAAACGATGTCGGAAGGGACGGACAAGGATGACGAAGAATATTATGATAGTGGGCGTGGGCGGGCAAGGCACTCTGCTGGCCAGCAAGCTGTTGGGACATGTCCTGCTCGGACAAGGTTATGATGTAAAGGTATCGGAAGTTCACGGCATGAGTCAGCGTGGCGGAAGCGTGGTGACATATGTGCGTTATGGCGAGAAGGTGTATTCTCCTGTCATTGACAAAGGCGAGGCGGATGTGATCATCTCCTTTGAAAAGCTGGAGGCGGCCAGATGGCTGGAATACCTGAAGCCGGACGGTCTGATCATCACCAATACACAAGAGATGGAACCCATGCCGGTGGTCACCGGCGCGACCGTATATCCAGCGGAATTGGTGGAAAAAATGAAAGCGGCGGGAGCCAGAGTGGACGCTGAGGACTTTTTGGAGACCGCGAGAAAGGCGGGTTCGGTCAAAGCGGTCAATGTTGCGCTTCTGGGAAGATTTTCGGGATACTTTCCGGAAATCTCAGAGGAATGTTGGCGGGAAGCGATCGCCGCTGTGGTGCCGGAGAAATTCCGAGAGATGAACTATCGGGCATTTGCATTGGGCAGAAACGCATAAGAACAAATTTCAGGGGAGCAATCGGGGGGCTTAGTGCTATAGTTGCAGAAGAGCAGCGGCGTTGCGCCCCAAAATCTTATCCAGTTCATCGGGGGTGAGGCCGGTCTGTTTTAAGGCGGCTATGGTCTGGGCTTGGCCGCCCCAAGGGCTGTCGCTCCCGAACAGGATTCGGTGGACACCATGTTTTCTTACCATTTGGAGAAAGGCTTCCTTTGAGAGATGATAGTTTTCCTCTATTTTTCGCACGGTGCCGGCAGCGGGAATAAGAGGCAGGAGACAAAAGGAGGTGTCCAGCCAGACATCTCGGCCCGCAAGCAATTCTTTCGTCTCATCCCAACAATTCCAGCCGCCCATGTGTGCCAGAACTATTTTTTGAGGTTTCACGGTATCCAGCATGGACGATATATTGGTCACGGAGGAGTAAGTCTGTTCGGGGTAGCTGATGTCGTAACCGGCATGGATCAGCACGATCAAGTTATATTCGCAGGCACAGGAAATAATGCGCAGATAGCGGGGATCATTAATATTAGTTCGCTGAAAGACGGGGTGCAGTTTGATCCCCTTCACTTTGTTGGCGGCGAGGTTTTGTAGGATCTGTCGGTAATCCTCATTATCGGGATGGATGCCGCCAAAGGAAAGAAGGCCCGTCTCGCGGGAATGAGCGTTTTGTTCTATGGCCAGTTGGTTGATACGCGCCTGTTGTTCCGGTTTTGTGACCACGGGAAGCAGAACGGAATAGGCGATTCCAGCCTCCTCCATGGAGCGGAGTAGCGCGTCCGTCGTGCCGTCCAAATAATTTTGAATCCTGGCGCTCTGCGCAAGCCTGCCTACTGCCCGCTCTGCCAGTCCGTCCGGAAAGGTATGCGTGTGGAAATCTATGATCATGGGTAAGCTCCTTGTTGTCCGCAATCTGCGAGATATTTGACGTTCTTATTATTCTCCAACATAACAGGTTTTATTGATAAAGTCAATGATGTTTCGCAGATGGCGGAATTTCGACTTCGGGACGGAGCAAAAGGTTACAGAAAGTTACGCTCCAGCGGGGCAATCATTCCCATTCGGACACGCTCTCGCTCGATGAAACACGTAGCGGTACATAAGCTGACAAAGTACGTCAGCTAAGTACCGACGTGTTTCAACGGTTCCTCATGGGAACAATTACCCCACTGGAGCTAAGTATCCGGCAATATCAGATGGTTTTTAACGATTGCTGTAATCCGAATTGTGCGGATGGTATACTCTATAAGCAGACGCTAGCGAGCCGTCGGTACTAATAGTCAACTACGTTGACTATACTGCCGTACTTTGGCAGCTTATGTACCGCTATGAGCGAGGTGCAGCGAAAGCGGTCTGCGTTGGAATATACCCTCCGCACAATGACACTTGCTATCACGGAAGCTCTATCCGATAGGTGTCCGCCCCCCTTTTCCACAAAAATGCCCCTACACGATCCACATCAATGACCTGATCAAATCTCACTACCATGTAGAGCGGTTTGAAAGGGTCTGTGACAGAGTACGACGCGCCGCCCCCTTCGATATGGTCGCTTGTGGCCATAATATTTCCATCCAGGTCTTCCAGCATATATTCTGACGTTAGATAATGATATTCGCCGTCAGAAAGATAGCTGCCATTGAAAATGTTTTCGAGGTATGCCATTTTTGGTATCTGTCCGTTTATCTCTATTGAGAGCGGCGTCAGCGCGACTTCTGTGATCAGGCAGGAGGCGCCGTCGATCACGATCTCCTGATCAGGTTCATATATTTTGGTCAATTCGGCGGCGATCTGCGTGTCTGTCGCGATCGGCAGATTCCAGTATCCCCGCACTATGCTATCCGCGCCAATATCATACCGATAGTCACCCAAGCACAACACAAGATTATCAAAAGTGACATCTTCTCTGAGATTCCAGGAAAATTCAATGATCTGATAGGCGACAAGGCCCTGTTCTGTCTTTACGACTTCTTTATCGCAATATTGAGTGGTCACAGATTCTACAGCGGGGTGACTGTACATGGGGGTTCCGTCTTCCTGAAGCAGCCATATATAATCGAAATCTCCATCTTCCGCTTCCAACAGCTTCCCTAAATCGCTGTCTTCGGAGGTCATCTGTACTAAAATTGTAAGACTTTTGCTGTCCTGTACAGTCTGGAGCGCTCTGATTGTAATGCCGCCGTTGGTGGCTGAGATATCCTGTTCAGAGAACATCCCGTTCTCTCCCAGCGTGTCCTGTTCCTCCTGTGAGAGATGGCCGAAAAATTCCACAAGTCTTTGATTCCATGAGAATTTGCCTGCGGCGGCGACTGTGGTTCCCGTCAACACCGCAAACATTGCCGCGGCCGCGGCCCATCTTTTGATAACGCGGTGCTTCTTTTGGCGTTTTGCATCCGCTTCGCCACCAACCGTATTTTTGTCTAATGTATTCAAGGTCTCAAGCACTGTCTGATGAATGATCATAGGCTCCGCCGGAAAAATTTTCTTGTCAATAAGATCGAAATTTCTTTTATTCATAACCTTTCACTCCTTTCAAACTTTCTCGCAGCAGTTTCCTGCTTCGATAGAGACGCGTTTTGACGGCGCCCTCTGTGCAGCGGCACATTTTTGCGATCTCTCTCACCGAATATCCCTCCACATAGTGAAGGACAAAGGGGATTCTGTATTTGGGTTCCAATTTTTGAATTTCGCAGAATACCGGAGAGAAGGTATTTTCCTCATACCCTGTTTCAGCCTCCATGTATTCTTCAAAGGGAATATCGTTCTTTCGTTTTCGCAGCAACAGATTGCTCTCATTGATCAAAATCCGAGTCAGCCATGTCTGGAAATAATCTTCGTTTCTGAGATCGTCCAGGCTGCTGTAAGCAGACAAGATCGCGTTCTGCATGGCATCCGCACAGTCCGCGTCGTTTTGCAGAATGGACCAGGCAACACGGTAAAGGCTCTGTTCCGCCTGCAGCACTTTTTCCGTAAATGCGTTCTTGTCCATACCGCGATTCTCCTTTCCTTTTTTTGTTGGGAAGCTTCCTTATACCAATTAGATGATTTGGGCGGGTAAAAGGTCACAGAATATTTTTGTCCATTATGCAGACAAATTGCACTTATTATAACAAAAAAATGCAGATAAGAAAATTAAAAAGCGCAAAACACTTGCATTTGAGTAGCTTGTTAATTTATAATTGAAATAAAGTTATCAGGAAGGACAGGGTGTTATGGCGAAGATACAAAAAGTGACCCTCAGCAGAGCAATCAGGTTTGTTGCGCTGATACTTGCGGCGGCGCTTCTGGCGTTTTTGGGGAGCGCAGAGGCGGTTCAGGGTGCGGACAAGCGCACGGTTCGGGTAGGTTTTTTCCCGATGGAAGGGTACAATGAGATCAGGGCGGACGGTAGCTACACCGGCATGGACGTGGAGTATCTGGAAGCCTTGAGCGACTATGTCAACTGGAATATTGAATATGTGGAGTGTGAAAGTTGGGACGACGCCTTGACCATGCTCTTGAAGGAGCAGGTGGACTTGGTCGGTTCGGCGCAGTATTCCAGAGAGCGGGCGGAGCTATACCAGTATGCGAACCTGGCGAGCGGATATACTTTTGGCGTGATTGCGGTAAATGGCGAAAGCGGATTGGCTTATGAGGATTTTACCGCTATGCACAGCGTTACCTTTGGCATTGTGAGCACTTACATACGAAAGGACGAGTTCTATGAATATATGACAGATCACGGTATTTTCAATCCCAAGGTGAGAGAGTATGAGAATACGGCAGCTTTGCAGGCGGCTCTGGACGCAGGGGAGATCGATGCGTTGGTACATTCTTTGACAGAGGTCAGGGAAGGGCAGCGTGTAGTGGGCAGATTTGCTCCCATGCCTTTTTATTATATTTCTTATAAAGGCAATGATGATCTGATGCGGGAGCTCAATCAGGGGATCGCGGATGTGAAGATGAATCGTCCGGGGTTGGAAAATGAACTGATGGTAAAATACTATGACAGCAGATTAGATCAGACGATTTTGCTCACCAGCGCGGAGAAAAGGTATATTGCGGAAAAGGGTACCCTGACTGTGGGATATCTGGACGGCTATTATCCTTTTTCCTATGAATACGATGGGGACTATCAGGGACTCGCCAGACAAGTGTTGGAGGAAGTGTCCGTGAGCACGGGGATGCTCTTTGACTATGTGCGGTTGGATGATATGGAGGAAGCCAGAGAGGCTCTGGCAAGCGGCCGCATTGACATTCTCAGTTATTGTGGGGAGACGGCTCAAAATGTGAAGGCGGACGGTCTGGCGGTCACGAAGGTGTATGCGCAGGTGCCGCAGGTTGTCATTATGAGAAGGAGTGATAAATCGGAATCCATAGAGTCGCTGGCAGTGGAAGAGAGCAATTCCCAGGGGGAAGCAGTACAGAATTTTATCGGTGAGAGTACGGAGCTTCAGCTTTTTGCCACGCAGTTGGACAGTCTGTATGCGGTGAAAGAAGGAGAGGCGGACGCGGCCATATGTGACGGCTATCTGGCCGAGTATCTGCTGGGTTCTCAACTGCGGCTTGGCGGTATGGAGATCCACACCGTTTTGAGCGATGTCCACAGTATTTACATGGTGGTTGCCGACGACGAAGATTCCCTTCTTTTGGCTATTTTGAATAAAGAACTGATCGAAGTCAGCGACAAGATGGTCAATGATTATATGCTCCGAGACAATTTTTATTCCAAGATGAGTATGGAGAAATTTATCAGCGATCACAGTATTCCCATTATCCTGATTTTGTCAGGCTGCGCTGTGGCAGTCATTTTGGTACTGTTTCTTCTGCTGAGAAACAGCATCCGAGTCCAGAAATTGATGTACAAGGATACGGAGTTTAACATTTGGAACCTCAACTATCTGCGGTATCGGGCCGTGAAAAGACTGGCGTTGGACAAAAACAGCAATTACGCGATCGCTTACACGGATATCGGTCGGTTTAAGAGTTATAACGCGCTGTACGGGTGGAGCGCCGGGCAGCGTATATTAGAGTTGGTCATTGAGACACTTTCCGAGGAGGTAAACAGAAAGTGGGAACTTTATGCCCGAAGTTACAGCAGTCATTTCGTGCTGTTTATGAAGTATGAAAATGTGGAGACGCTGCGGTCTCGTTTGACAGATATTGCAGACAAGATATCCGCGCGGATTGAGCAGGAGGCAGAGACGCATATGTCCCTGGCCATGGGCGTGGGTTGTCTGGAAAATGGCGATGATGATTTGCAGCGTGCTTTGTCCGAGGCGATACAGTTGGTGGAATCTCTGAAGAACAGCTATGGCAATGCGGTACAGATCTATGACGATAAGCTGCGGGCGCAGTTGCGCGAGACGCATGAGCGGGAGAAGCTTTTGGAGTCCGTGGATATCAACAAGGACTTTGTGGCGTACTATCAGGCGAAGGTGGATATCCGCAACGAACAGATCGTGGGTGCAGAGGCGTTGGTGCGTTTTAAAGATCCCACCGCGGACGGCGCTATCCGCACGCCCTGGTTCTTTGTACCCTATTATGAGCGCACGGGCAGGATCAAGGAAGTGGACTTCTTTGTTATGGAAAGTGTGTGCAAAATGCTGCGTCGGCGCATTGACGAGGGCAAAAATGTGGTGCCGGTCTCCTGCAATTTTTCCAGGATGCATTTTACTGTGGACGGTTTCCCCGAACGGTTCGAGGCGGTCATCAATAAATATCAGATTCCCAAAGAACTGATCGAAGTGGAGATCACGGAGACTCTCGTGGTGGAGGAAGTACAGCAGCAGAAAGTCAAAGAGATCGTGGATATTCTGCGAAAAAAGGGTGTGCGTCTTTCCATAGACGATTTCGGTTCAGGATATTCCTCTCTGGGCGTGTTTGAGCAGATACCGGCCTCCGTTATCAAACTGGATCGTTCTTTCCTCCTCAACAATGAGAATCGTACCAGGCAGGTGCATATTATGAAAAATATTGTCAATCTGGCCAAAGATTTGAATGCACAGGTGGTGTGCGAGGGCGTGGAGACGGAGGACGATACGGAGCTTATGATGGAGATCGGAGCTTATGTGGCGCAAGGTTATCGTTACTGCAAGCCGGTGCCGGAGGATGTGTTTGAGAAGATGCTGAGCGGAGAGTAGGATAGTCCTTATTTTACATTGCATAAAACTTTGCTTTCCATTATAATTACTATAGTAAACGACACAGAAACATTAATGTCATTTACAACAGACCAAGAGGAGGATATACTGTGATCACATTACTACAGGGCGGAGCCTATCTGTTAAACGGAAATGAGATCGTTCCCGATGACAGCGAGGCGTTGGCCGCCATTTCAGCAAAGACAGGAAAATCTGTTTCCAGGGAGGAAGCGTCGCAGAATACCATAGCCTACGGTATTTTGAAGGAGCACAATACCTCCGGTAATATGGAGAAGCTCAAGATTCGTTTTGACAAGCTGACCAGTCATGACATTACTTTTGTGGGCATCATACAGACTGCCAGAGCGTCGGGACTGCAAAAGTTTCCCATGCCTTATGTGTTGACGAACTGTCATAACTCTCTGTGTGCGGTGGGCGGCACCATCAATGAGGATGACCACATGTTCGGACTGACCTGTGCGAAAAAATATGGCGGAGTGTATGTGCCTCCTCATCAGGCAGTCATTCATCAGTATGCCAGGGAGATGCTTGCGGGCGGCGGAAAAATGATACTGGGTTCTGACTCTCACACCCGTTACGGCGCGTTGGGCACCATGGCCATGGGTGAGGGCGGCCCTGAGCTGGTCAAACAGCTTTTGAATCAGACTTACGATATCAATATGCCCGGCGTGGTGGGCGTATACTTAAAGGGCGCTCCCGTCAAGGGCGTGGGCCCTCAGGATGTGGCGCTTGCTATCATCGGAGCGGTTTTCCAAAACGGTTATGTGAAAAATAAAGTGATGGAGTTTGTGGGGCCGGGTGTTGGCGCGCTCAGCGCAGATTTCCGCATCGGCATCGATGTGATGACCACCGAGACTACCTGCCTGTCCTCTATCTGGCGCACCGATGACCAGATCAGAGAATTTTATGATATTCACGGGAGAGTTATGGAGTACAAGGAGTTGAATCCCGGTGAAGTGGCTTACTATGACGGCATGATTGAGGTGGATTTAAGTAAAGTGCGTCCCATGATTGCAATGCCTTTCCATCCCAGCAACACGTATACCATCGAGGAAGTAAATGCCAATCTCATGGATATTTTGGACGAGACGGAGAAGCGCGCACAGGTGAGCTTGGACGGCGCTGTGGAGTACCGTCTCAAGGACAAAGTGCGCGACGGCAAGCTGGTTGTGGATCAGGGAATCATCGCAGGTTGTGCGGGCGGCGGTTTTGAGAATATCTGTGCGGCGGCTGACATTATGAAAGGGCGCTATATCGGCTCGGAGGGTTTTACTTTGAGCGTATACCCCGCTTCTATGCCGGTCTATATGGAATTGATTCGGAACGGCTGTGCGGCGTCGATTTTGGAGACCGGCGCAGTTATAAAGACCGCATTTTGCGGTCCCTGCTTTGGCGCGGGAGACACGCCGGCGAACAATGCCTTCAGCATCCGCCATTCCACCAGGAATTTCCCCAACAGGGAGGGTTCCAAGCTGCAGAACGGGCAGATTTCCTCTGTGGCGCTGATGGACGCGCGTTCCATTGCGGCTACCGCGGCGAATAAGGGTGTATTGACGCCTGCCACGGAGTTTGACGGGGAGATCGGCAAATACCAATATCATTTTGACGCCAAGATTTATGCCAACAGAGTGTTTGACTCCAAGGGAGTGGCGGATCCCGATGTAGAGATTCAGTTTGGCCCCAATATCAAAGATTGGCCCGAGATGGGCGCTCTGCCGGAGAATCTGGTGTTACAGGTAGTGTCCGAGATTCACGATCCGGTCACTACCACTGACGAGTTGATTCCCTCCGGTGAGACTTCCTCTTATCGATCCAATCCGCTGGGTTTGGCCGAGTTTGCATTGAGCCGCAAGGATCCGCTGTATGTGGGACGCGCCAAAGAAGTGCAGAAAGCTGAAAAGCTGCGGATGAAGGGAGAGCATCCCTGTGGGGAATGTCCTTGGGTCAAGGAAGTCATGGGTGTGGTCAAGACCGCATACCCGGACGCGAGTCATGTGAACACCGGATTTGGGTCTACCATTTTTGCGGTGAAACCCGGCGACGGTTCCGCCAGAGAACAGGCGGCCTCCTGTCAGAAAGTGCTGGGCGGCTGGGCCAATATCGCCAACGAGTACGCGACGAAGCGTTACCGCTCCAATCTGATCAACTGGGGAATGTTGCCCTTCCTGATCAAAGAGGGCGAGCTGCCTTTTCACAATCTGGACTATCTGTTTATCCCGAATATCAAAAAAGCGGTGGAGGATAAGGCGGAGACGATCAAAGCGTACAATGTGAAGGATGGCGGATTGCAGGAATTTGAGCTTCGCCTGGGTGAACTGACCGACGAGGAGCGTCAGATCATTTTGAAGGGTTGTCTGATCAATTATAACAGGGTAGGAGACTGAGAGCGGATGGAATTTAATAAACCGGTAACCAATCCCATGCTTGTGGGGGCAATCGAGTTGTTGAAGGCGGAGGATACGCCGGATCACAGACAACTGTTTATGGACGAGGTGATGAAGGCTGCCTTTTTGATCCCTGCGGAAGTGTCGCCTGCACCGGAGCCGGATCAAGAGGGAAAAGTGCGGCTCACTCCTGCCAATAAGATTCAGTTCCCTATGTTGTCCGCGCCGGACGGAAAGCGTTTCTTTATGGCGTTCACAGACTGGACGGAGCTGAAGAAATGGAAGGATGAAGAGGGACAGCAGACATTCGTAGTACGTTTTAAGGATTACGCGGATATGTTGTTTCGGAAAGATGCAAAGGGTAATGTAAACCCTGCGGGAGGTTTTGTGATCAATCCCTACGGTGGGAATATCGTGATCACGAGAGAGCTGGCAGCAAGTTTTATAGCTGCGAGTATACAGAGATCCCAGGGACAGGGGGGTCTGGGACATCCCGCCCCGCCTGAGAGAAACTAAAGTTTTCCAGATCTTTGCCGATATACTAATTACAGGACGGCAGCCTGGCCCGCAGTTGTCCGAGTAACATGATATCGACACCACGGAGGGTATTTATGCAGAGGAAAGGATTTCCATGTGTAAATATCCTCCTTTTTATGCAGGGACAGAGGAGGTCTGCGCATGAAAGAAAGCTGGCGGATCCTGCTTTTGTCTTGTCAGGGAGGACAGGATGAAACAGGAGAGTCGGATGTGGTGAATGAGGAGGAGAAAGCGAGGAGTGAAAATTGATTCCAGCACAATAGGAATGGAATCCGCCAGAAGCTATAAAGCTTCAAAATTTACAGTCAGAAGTTTCTCGATAAAGGAGTATCAGGGGAATCTGGCACAGAGCGGGAACGCTCTGAACGCAGCGGTGCAGGACAGCGACGAGGGCGCCCAGGAACAGAGCGAAAAGACCACACAAGAGCAGGATGTGGCTGCGTCCAGGGAATGGCAGCGGTTTGGCATCTCGTCAAGCCGTATGAATATCCGTTCTACAAGTGACAATACCTTTTTGGACATACGCCAAAGAACCGTGCGCTACATTTTCGATCTTTTGTTCGGAGGCAGAAGATCATCCTTTAGGGATTGGATGGACTCCGGTAATTGGTCTGATCCCGCGGCACAGTCCATACAAAACAGTGGGACGTCTTTTACCACAAGTTACAAGGTCTTGAATTACACGGAGGAGACCATGCAGGCGGAGGCGGAGGATACCACCTTCTCTACAGTGGGTACGGTACGCACCTCGGACGGCAGAGAGATCAATTTCAATGTCAATGTGGGAATGAGCAGACGATTTGAGCAGCAATATCAGAATGAATTGCAGACACAGGCATTTACGCTGTGTGATCCGCTGGTGATCAATCTGGATACCGATGTCGCGCAACTGTCCGACCAGACCTTTTATTTTGACATTGATGCGGACGGGGAACTGGATGAGATCTCCAATCTGGGAAGCGGCAGCGGATATCTGGCGCTCGACAAGAACAATGACGGTGTCATCAACGATGGCAACGAATTGTTTGGCACTTCCAGCGGAAACGGCTTTGGCGATCTGGCAAAGTACGACGACGATGGCAATGGCTGGATTGACGAGAATGATGATATTTGGTCAAAGCTCAAGATCTGGACCAAGGACGAGAACGGCAAGGATGTGCTCTACAGCTTGGCGGACAAGGGCGTGGGCGCGATCTGCTTACAAAATGCCGCTACAGATTTTACCCTGACGGGCAATACCGGACAGACGCAGGGCGTGATCCGCAACACAGGCGTTTTCCTCTATGAGAACGGCAATGTGGGAACCGTGCAGCATGTGGATGTAGCAAAGTACTCCAAACAGGCATAACCTGTCGCCAGACAAAATATAAATCTGAGTTTCTATAGTTTATACACACAAAAACAGACTGAGGCAGAGCGCTTTGGTCTGTTTTCGTATGTATAAAACCTTTCTTTTCGGCAAAAATAGTATCAAACTATCACCCAATTTTCAGAGAAAAGGAAGGAAAACAGGTATGAGAAAAGATAGAAAGGTAAATCAAAACAATATCAAGAGAGAGCGGATGATCATGGTCGGATCTTCTGTGTTTGTCCTGGCTGCGCTGACGATGACAGGGATCTACATGCGGAAGGGGAATGCAGATTCTCAGGATAATGGCTATGTGGTTGATTTTACGGAATTGGAAGATCGAACCGATCAAAAGTTGGATGAGCTTGCCCAAAACTATATGGCGGACGAGGGGAAGGGCGGGGATCTTTCCTTGGAGGACGATCTGGATTATCTGCCTTTGGAAGAGGAGTCTTTGGAGCCGCAGACTACGCTGGTAGGTTCCGCTCAGGTGGATAACGCGCTGCCGGAGGAGACACAGCAGACTTCGCCAGAGGTGAATCTGGCATCAGTCGATTCGACTTCGGTGGAACTGCCAAAGATTGAGGAGCAAAAGTTTGTGCCCGAAAATGAAGTGGGTGCGGGCGCAGGGGATGCGGAGCAGCTTCCAACCACTGTTTCGGCTGTCTCCCGTGAACTTCATTTTTCCGAGTCGGACGGTCTGATCCGGCCTGTGGAGGGAGAAGTGCTGATCCCTTACAGTATGGATCAGACAGTCAGATTTAAGACATTGGCGCAGTATAAATATAATCCGGCGGTGATCTTCCAGGCGGAAGTGGGAACCAATGTAAGCGCCTGTGCCGAGGGACAGGTGATTGCCGTCTATCAGGACTCGGAGATCGGACATGCGGTAAGACTGGATTTGGGGGACGGTTATCAGGTGGTCTACGGACAGCTTCAGGATATCCGTGTGGCGGAAAACGACTATGTGAACGCGGGAGACACGCTGGGTTCCGTGGCGGCGCCTACCATCTATTTCTGCGAGGACGGGAGCAATCTCTACTTTGAACTGACGCGGAACGGGGAAGAGATGAATCCGGAAGAACTCTTTTAAGTTTCCGGCTTTAAGGGATGTGCAGGAAAGGAGTCGGATACTATGTATATCGTGGGCGGTACGGTCAAGACCATGACAGGCGGAGATATTGAAGAAGGCGTGATCCGCATTGCGGACGGCAAAATAGAAGCGGTGGGGAAAGTCGGCGACTTTCCCATAGACCCTAAAGAGGGGGAGCGAGTCATTGCGGTGGAGCATGGTCTGATCATGCCGGGTATCTTGGAAGCGCACTGTCATATGGGCATCACCGAAGAAAAAAAGGGCATGGAGGGGGATGACTGCAATGAGGTGGTAGATCCCATTACCCCCTATCTGCGGGCCATAGATGCGATCAATCCTATGGATGCCGCTTTTGACGATGCCGTCAGGGCGGGCATCACCGGCGCTATGATCGGCCCGGGAAGTTCTAATGTGGTGGGCGGACAGTTCGCTTTTTTAAAGACCAAGGGCAGGCGAGTGGACGATCTGATCGTCAAGGCCCCTGCCGCCATGAAGATTGCCTTCGGCGAAAACCCCAAGGTCAACTATTCGGGGCAGAACATGAGTCCCTCCACGCGCATGGCCATAGCGGGAATGTTGCGGAGAGAGCTGACGGAGGCGGTGTCTTATCTGCGCAGAAAAGAGAAGGCCGAGCGGGATCAGGAGGAATTTGAGATAGATTTTGCCCGGGAATGTTGGATACCCGTGCTCAAGCGGGAAATTCCTCTGAAAGCACATGCCCACAGAGTGGATGACATTTTTACCGCGATCCGCATCGCCAGGGAGTTTGACCTTCGACTGACGCTGGATCACTGTTCGGAGGGCCATCTGGTCGCGGAGGAACTGGCGGCGGAAGGCTATCCGGCCATTGTGGGGCCGGATTTTGCCAGCCGTAGCAAGATAGAGGTGCAGAATGTAGCGTTTAAGACGGCGGGTGTGCTGAATCATGCGGGCGTGCTGACGGCGATCACTACAGACCATCCGGTGTCTTTAATCAAAGCGCTGCCCCTCTGTGCGGGACTGGCGGTCAAGTCGGGACTTGCGCTGGAGGAAGGCTATAAGGCGATCACATTGTATCCCGCCATGATCTGTGGAGTGTCGGACAGACTGGGGAGCATCGAGGTGGGGAAAGACGCGGACATTGCTATTTTTGACGGCAATCCTATGGAAATTTTTACAAAAACCCTCTATACTATAATAGATGGGCAGATTGTGTATGATATATCTGCGCCAGGTTAAACTGTTACGTTTGAGAGAAAATCTAAAATCACATTGCTTTATGTTAAAATCATGTTAAAATAAAATAAGAATGATTTGGAAGGCATAGAGCTTGGAGGAATATTTTGAAACGATTCAGGATGATGGCAGGGATAGCGCTGGCCTGTGTGATTGCCGCCATGGGGACTGCATGCGGAGCGCTGCCCGGCGAGATACAGGAAGAGGCAAAGGCTGCGCCTGTCTGCATGGAGAGTGCGCCGGTAGTAGATTACACAGTACCCAGTCTTACGCCCAATATTTTGGTGGATCAGAACGGATATCAGGCGCAAGGAAAGAAGACAGTTGTTATTAAAGGCGCCGAGCTGCCGGATAGTTTCCGGCTGGTAGAATGTGAGACAGGAGAAATCGTATATATAGGGCCGGTGGAAGGAAATATTTACAACGAGGAGCTGGGACTTTACACCGGATATGTGGACTTTGTGGATTACCTGGGAAAGCAGGGAGAGCAATATTATATCGAGTGCGACTATATTGGCAGATCTTATTCTTTTTCCGTCAGTGAGACGGCGTATTGGGATCTGTTTGATGAGCTGTGTCAGGAGATCTGCGATGAATGTGAGAGCGGGGAAGTCTTGATCGACGATGTTCTGACGCTTCTGACCGTCTATGAGCGATATGGTGATATTTTTCCGGATGAGGATGAGAATGAGATTCCTGATGTGATGGAGGTGCTGCAGGAATGGTCGGAAGATTTTGACCACAAGCAGGTGGATGTCGGGCAGGCTTCTTTGTATGCGGCAGCGTTGGCTAAGTTCAGTTACTTGTATCAGAAGTACGATCTACCCTATGCCACAGAGTGTCTGCAGTGGGCGTCTGCGCTGTTTGCGCAGACACAAAATACGGCGCAGAAGGACGCGGAAAGCTTTTTTGCATTGACGGAGCTGTATCGCGCCACCGGACTGTATACATATCACAGTCAGATTGTGGAGTATGTTTCCTATTTTGAAAACACCCGTAATTATTTGGATGAACCCGGGTATCTGAATGGCGCTATGACTTATATGGTGACCAGGCAGAAAGTGGATGTGAAACTGTGCAATCTGCTTATGGAACAATTATTGAAGAAAGGGGAAGAGATCTCGGAGCATCACGGAGAGACACTGTCCCCTGTCAGTGCTGTCAATGACGGTGAGGCGGAGCTGCTAAAGCAAACGGAACTGCTCTCCGCGGCAAATTATGTGTTGAACAGCTATCAATACGATTATATTCAGGAAGAGTTCCTGCATTATCTCATGGGCAGTAATCTTCAATCTGTGCGTTTCTATCCCACGAACGAAACGCGAGGTAATTATTTGTTGATATTGGCGCAGTTGGCGTCCATGCAGGCATATCGGCCTGCCTCGGAGGCATAGACTATAAGGCGAGTTTGATCGAAAAGGAAATGGAGAAAAGAATGAAGGTTGTTGTGTTGGCAGGAGGCATCAGCACGGAGAGAGATGTCTCTCTGAGTACCGGAAGCATGATCTATAAGGCGTTGCGCAAGAATGGACATCAGGCGATCCTTTTGGATGTCTATCTGGGATATATGGGAGAGCTGGAAAATATATTTGAGCGTGAGGAAGACTGGGCCGCGCAGATCGGAGAGGTCTCGGAACACAATCCGGATATCGAGGCGGTGAAGGCGTTGCGCGCGGATGGCGCAAACCTTTTTTTTGGCCCCAATGTCTTGGAGATCTGTAAGCAGTCGGACGCCGTGTTTTTGGCGCTGCACGGCGAAAATGGTGAGAATGGCAAGATTCAGGCGTGTTTTGATTTGATGGGAATTGCTTATACCGGCGCGGACTATGTGGGTTCTGCGATCGCTATGGATAAAGGCATTGCAAAGGATCTCTTCAAAGCCTGGGACATTCCCACTCCTTTTGGTATTCGGCTTAAGAAGGGGCAGGAGGAGAAGGAGAAGATTCCTTATCCCTGTGTGGTCAAGGCTTGCTGCGGAGGCTCCAGCGTGGGCGTATACATGGCTTCGGATGACAGAGAATACGAGGCGGCGAAGGAGGAAGCTTTTCGTTATGGTGAGGAAGTGCTCGTTGAGCAGTACATAGAAGGCAGGGAATTTTCGGTGGGCGTGATAGACGGCAAGGCCATGCCTGTCATAGAGATCGCGCCCAAGGTGGGATTTTATGATTACAAGAACAAATATCAGGCAGGGAGCGCGGTGGAGACCTGTCCCGCGCAAATTTCCGAGGAGCGGACGGCAAAGCTGCAGCAGACGGCGGAGCGGGTTTTTCAGGCATTGCGGCTCAAAAATTATGCCCGCATGGACTTTCGGATGAATGAGAAGGGCGAGATTTTTTGCCTGGAGGCCAATACGCTGCCCGGTATGACCGCAACTTCTCTGATTCCACAGGAGGCGGCGGCCATGGGAATCGGTTTTGAAGAGTTGTGTGAGCGGATCTTAAGACAGGCGAAGTAAGGAATGGGATGGAGGAAAGAGGATGGAATTGACGATAGCCGAGATTGAGAGAGTGTGTGGTGGCAGACTGGTCATTCGTAGGGCGACGGTGCAGGAGATGGTGAGCTCTGTAGTGTTGGATTCCAGGCAGGTGATAGAAGGAAGTGTATTTATCGCTGTGGGAGGAGCCCGTGTGGACGGTCATCAGTTTATCGGTCAGGCATATGAGCAGGGCGCGTGTCTGGTGGTGACGAAGAAAAGTCCCGAACAGGTGGAGGCGGAGCATGGTGTGAGGATCCATCAGTGGGGCAGTTATCTGGAAGTGGAGGATCCGCTGGAAGCATTGCGGGATCTTGCGGAATATTATCGGGGAAAGCTTGAGATTCCCATTGTGGGAGTTACCGGCAGCGTGGGCAAGACCAGCACCAAGGAATTTATAGCGGGCGTCCTCGCTGAAGAATATGAAGTATTAAAGACCGAGGGGAATTACAACAATGAAATCGGTGTGCCATTGACTCTGCTGCGCATCCGTTCAAAGCATACGGCGGCCGTGGTGGAGATGGGCATCAGTGATTTTGGCGAGATGCACAGGCTCAGCAGGATGGTGCGTCCGGATATCTGTGTGATCACGAATATCGGACAGTGTCATCTGGAGAATCTAAAGGATCGAGATGGCGTGCTGCAGGCCAAGAGTGAGATATTTGACTATATGGCTTTCAATGCGAAGGTATGTCTCAACGGCGAGGATGACAAACTCTCTGCGGTGACGGAAGTGAGAGGCGAGAGTACGCATTTTTATGGACTGGGAGATAATGCCGCGGAGGAAGTCTATATTACGGACGTGGAGAGCAAGGGATTGAAGGGAAGCAGCGGAAAACTGCATTTTTGCAGCGGTGGATCAGATCAGACGTTTCCGGTGCATGTGCCGGTGCCGGGCAGGCATATGGTGATCAACGCGGCGGCGGCGGCATGCGTGGCTGTGCAGTTGGGACTTACCCCCAGGCAGATCTGTGATGGCATCGGAAAGGTGGAGACGGTCAACGGGCGGAATCACCTGATCTGGCTGCGCCGCTATACCCTGATAGATGACTGTTATAACGCCAATCCGGCGTCCATGCGGGCGGCGCTTGATCTGTTGGACATGGCGGACACTGTGAAGGTGGCGATTCTGGGAGATATGTTTGAACTGGGAGCGGATTCGGATGACATGCACGCCCAGATAGGAGAATACGCGGCGCAGAAAGGGATCGATCATATCCTGTGTGTGGGAGAGAATGCCCGCTATATGTATGAAGCAGCCAAGAAGAAAGTGTCGGGCGGGCAGACGGTACAGTATTTCGCGGACAGACAGGAGCTTTTGAGGAGCCTGAAAAAGGAGCCTGAAAAGTTGGCTCCCAAGGGTAGCTGTGTGTTGGTCAAAGCATCTCATGGAATGGTGTTTTCGGAAGTCCTGGAACAGCTGCAAAAGCTGGGAGAACAAAATTAGCCGAAATATTCCTTTTTATTTTTAAAATAATGCTCCTGGATGATACTGCTGACATAGGAACCCATACTTTTTCTGGTCTCTTTGTCCAGATCTTTCACATAGATGGGCGGACAATACTCAATGACTACCGTGGTCTTTTTGATCCAGGGAAGGTGATCTTCAAAGATGTCGGCAGCGTTCACAATGGCCATGGGAATAATGGGGACATTGCCCTTTTCCGCGATCTTAAAGCTGCCTTCATGGAAAGGCAGGAACGTGTCGTTTGTCTGATTGCGGGTGCCCTCTGGAAAAACACAGATAGAGATGCCGTTTTTGACCTTGTCTATAGCTGCCAGGATGACTTTTAACCCCTCCTTAATGTTGTCTCGGTCCAGAAAGAGACAGTGGAGATATCTCATCCAGACGCGCAAAAAGGGGATACGGTTCATCTCTTTTTTGGAGATGTAGCCGGTCAGGCGCGGCACGCGCATATAAGTCATCACCACATCAAAATTGCTCCGATGGTTGCCTACATAGAGGACGGGGGTGTCCTTGGGGACATTCTCCTCCCCCAAAATGATCATTTTGGTGCCGGCGAGCTTCATCACGCAGCGAAACGCCCATTGTACCAGGGCGAGGGAACTGCGGTCTTTGAGATCTTTGTCAAATTTGCCCACGATCCACTCTACGACCATAATGGGAGCGGACAGGAGCAGGAAAAGAATGAGAAATATGGCTATCAAAACAAGTCGGATCATGGTAAAACTCCCTTCGTGGCACTGAATCTGTAGCTTCGCAGTGCATGCTCGAAAAACCTACGGTTTTCCTCGCTCGCGGGCTTCGCCCTATCACTTCGCAGGCTGACAAAACTGCCAGCAAGCTGTCATTTTGTCAGCTTGCTTCGTGGCACTGCTCATTGCTATCGCGTAACATTATATCATATTTTTTCATCAGTGTACATAAAATAAAGCAAACAAGATAGTGGGTTTTGTGGGCGAAATATGAGAAAAATGAGTTGTTTCACAGTAATGCTGCTGATCGTGGGGATACTCGCGGGCTGTACTTTTATGTCAGATGAGAGGCTCAAGTTGAGAGATCTGGACTTTACCATACTTTCGGAGGAGAAGATACCGGCGGAACTGGCGGGCATCATTGAGGAGAAGAAGGCGGAACCTTTTAAGCTGACCTACAGCGACAATGACTATCTATACATATGCATCGGATACGGAGAGCAGGAGACAGGCGGATACAGCATCGCGGTGAACGAGCTGTATCTGACGGATAACGCGATCTATGTGAACACCACCTTGCTGGGGCCGGATGCATCCGACAAAAGCAATCCGTCTCCCTCCTATCCGTACATTGTCATCAAGACAGAATATTTGGATGAGACTGTAATTTTTGAGTGAGAGCCGAAAGATTGTTTCTTTTTCTCCTGAAACATGATACACTGAAAGAGAAAACGGCCGCCGACGGCGGTGTGGAGGGTAATATGCTGCTGATTCAAAACGGATATATGATCGATCCCAAATCCGGTCATGAAGGGAAATACGATATTCTGGTGAAAGGGGATACGATTGAGGCGATCGGAAAAAGCCTGCCAAAGCCGCGGGCGGGATGTCGGGTGTTGGATGCGGAAGGACTGCTTGTGGCCCCCGGATTGGTAGATGTGCATGTGCACTTCAGGGAGCCGGGTTTTACCCAGAAGGAGGACATTGACACCGGTGTCAGAGCTGCGGCAAAGGGAGGTTTTACTTCTGTAGTGATGATGGCCAACACAAAGCCGCCCGTGGACAACGAGGATACTTTAAAACTGGTGTTAGACAGAGGGAGCGGTACGCCCATCCATGTATATGCCTGCGCCAATGTGACCAAGGGGATGAAAGGGCAGGAACTCACAGAGATGGAGAAGCTGATGGAGGTCGGCGCATGCGGCTTCACGGATGACGGCATGCCGCTGTTAGATGCGAGGCTGGCGCAGGCCGCCATGGAGAGAGCGGCAGCGCTTGATATGCCCATCAGCTTCCATGAGGAGGATCCGGCGTTGATCCGGAATAACGGCGTGAACCAGGGGAAGGCGAGCGAGCATTTTCAGATCGGAGGTTCCCCCAGGGAGGCGGAGATCGCTCTGGTGGAACGGGATCTGAAGCTGGCCGCCCGCACCGGAGCGATCGTGAATATCCAGCATATCAGCGCAAAGGAGAGCGTGGAGCTGGTGCGCCGGGCAAAGAAGGGACAGATGAACATCCATGCCGAGGCCACGCCGCACCATTTCACACTCACGGAGGAGGCCGTCATACAATATGGCGCCTTGGCCAAGATGAATCCCCCCCTTCGGGAGGAAGAGGACAGGCAGGCGATCATACGGGGCCTGGTGGACGGGACGATAGACATGATCGCCACAGACCATGCTCCCCACACAGCGCAGGAGAAGGCGCTGCCCATCACGCAGGCGCCCAGCGGGATCATAGGATTGGAGACGGCTCTCTCCCTCGGCATCACAAAGCTGGTGGACGGAGGGTATCTGACCATGCGGGAACTTTTACAGAAGATGAGCACGAATCCCGCCGCCATGTATCATTTCAATGCCGGATATCTGGCGGAGGGAGGCCCAGCGGACATCGTGCTGATCGACACGGCGGCCACGGTTATTGTGGAGGAGTTTGCGTCGAAGGCGTCCAATTCCCCTTTTGTGGGATGGGAGCTGAAAGGGAAAGTCATAGCTACCATCTGCGGCGGAAAGATCGTGTATTCCTGCCCGGATTGAGCAGACTCTCTACAGAGCAAAAGCGGCGGCGCGGATAGGGAGAAAATGTTATGAAACGAAAAGAAGACGGGAGGGTGCTCTCCCAAAAGGAAATTGCACCACAGATTTTTGATATGTGGATCGAGACTTCACTGGCGGCGGAAGCCAGACCCGGGCAGTTTATCGCGGTCTACCCCAAGGATCGGAGCACGCTGCTTGCGCGCCCCATCAGCATATGTGAGATCGGTGAGAATGGACAGGCCGTGCGCATCGTGTACCGCGTGGCGGGGCAGGGAACCGGCGAGTTTTCCACTTATCGGCAGGGGGATACCGTCTCGGTGATGGGGCCTCTTGGAAACGGTTTTCCGCTGGAAGCGGGTGAGGGAAAAAAGGTATTTCTCATAGGAGGAGGCATCGGGATTCCGCCCATGCTTGCGCTTGCCTCTTCGTTGAACGCCCGGAAACAGATTATTCTGGGATATCGTAACGGGTGTCTTTTTTTGAGGGAAGATTTGGAGCGGTACGGGCAGGTGTACGCTGCCACCGAGGATGGCAGCGCGGGTGTCAAAGGCACGGTTTTGGACGCTATTGCGGCCCATGGATTGAGCGCGGAGGTCATTTATGCCTGCGGCCCCATGCCAATGCTGCGCGCTATAAAGCAGTACGCACAGCGGCAGGGGATTGAGGCTTATATTTCTCTGGAGGAGCGAATGGCGTGCGGCGTGGGGGCATGTCTGGGATGTGTGGTCAAGACAAAAGAGATCGATCATCACTCTCATGTGAACAATGCCCGCATTTGTGCGGACGGGCCGGTCTTTGAGGCAAAGGAGGTGGACATCTGATGAACACGCAGGTGACGATTGCGGGCGTGACTTTAAAAAATCCGGTTATGACCGCGTCAGGAACGTTTGGTTCCGGCATGGAATATGCAGAGTTTGTGGATCTGAACAAGTTGGGAGCGGTAGTCACAAAGGGCGTGGCGAGTGTGCCGTGGCCGGGCAATCCCACTCCCAGGGTGGCGGAAGTCTACGGCGGTATGTTGAATGCGATCGGACTGCAGAACCCGGGCATCGATGTCTTTCTGGAGCGGGATATCCCTTTTTTGAAACAGTATGACACCAAGATCATTGTGAATGTCTGCGGAAAAACCATAGAAGATTATGTGGAGGTCGTGGAGCGGCTGGGGGATGAGTCCGCGGTGGCTCTGCTGGAGATCAATGTGTCCTGTCCCAATGTGAAGGAGGGAGCCATTGCTTTCGGGCAAAAGGCGGACGCGCTTTCCCGAATCACTTCGGAGATCAAACGACATGCCAGACAGCCTGTCATTATGAAGCTCAGTCCCAATGTGACGGATATTGCGGAGATGGCGAGGGCGGCGGAGGCAGCAGGAGCGGATGCACTTTCTTTGATCAATACGATCACAGGTATGAAAATCGATATTCATAGGCGGAAATTTGTCCTTGCCAACAAAACGGGCGGCATGAGCGGACCTGCCATCAAACCTGTGGCGGTGCGTATGGTGTATCAGGCGGCGCAGGCTGTAAAAATTCCGATCATTGGAATGGGTGGGATTGGAAATGCCGAGGACGCGATTGAATTTCTCCTTGCCGGAGCCAGTGCGGTGAGTATCGGTGCGATGAACTTTGTCAATCCCTATGCGACGGAGGAAGTGGTGCGCGGGATTACGGAATATATGCGGCGATATTCCGTTGATGATGTAAATGAGCTGATTGGGGCGGTAGAATAGGAATATTGGGCAAAATACCTTCATATAAATATTTATATCAGTATTTATATGGAGGTATTGTTGCGTGGACCTGATCAAAAAAAATATACATATGGACCGCGTCCGTGCGGAGGCCGTCAGTCAGATCACTCTTGAAGATGACATGAATATTCCCGAGAATAAGCCGGATGTCAGCTCGCTGAATCTGGAGAAGGGATGTATCATCGTCGAGGAAGTGCGGCCGGGAGCGGATATGGTGACGATCAAGGGGAATCTGTCTTTTTCCCTTCTCTATCACACGTCGGAGGAGGGGAGCAGTCTGGTGTTGTTGGAAGGAAAGCTGCCCTTTGATGAGAAGATCAATATCCAGGGTGTCACCTCTTCGGACAATGTGGAGGTTTGCGGAGAGGTGGAGGATCTGACTGTGGGGGTGATCAACAGCCGCAAGCTGAGTATTCAATGTCTGGTGACGTTTCATGCCAAAGTGGATGAAATCTATGACGAGGAGGCTCCCATCGGTATCGCGGGTGCGGAGGCCGTGGAATATCGTAGACTGCCTATGTCTCTGGCACAGATCGCCATCAGCAAGAACGACATTTTCCGCATCAAAGAGGAAGTGATGCTGCCGGGCAGTTATCCCAACATTTTCCAGGTTCTGTGGAACACGATCTCATTGGGAGATGTAGAGTTTAAGGTGATGGAGGAGAAACTGACGCTGCAGGGAGATGTGCATTTGTTTGTCTTGTATGAGGGAGAGGGGGAGGAACACCCTGTCCGTTCCTTTGAGACGACCCTGCCCTTTAGCGGCGTGCTGGAATGTCATGGATGTCGGGAAGGGATGCTGCCGGACATCCGCTACACAATCGGTTCGCAGGAGCTTGTCGTTCGCCCTGACTTGGACGGCGAGGAGCGGACTCTCGGCATGGAGCTTGTGCTGGACATTGCTATTCGTGTCTACGAGGAGGAAAATGTCGAACTGCTCACCGATCTCTACGGCGTCACCAAGGAAGTGGGGACGGTCACGCACAAGGCCAATCTGCGCAGACTGCTGTCCAAAGTGACAGGCAAGACAAAAGTGACGGATCACATTAAAATAGAGAGCGGCAGCGCGGGCATCTTACAACTCCTGCACAGCGAGGGCAAGGTGTCTCTGGATCGGCAGGAAGTGGTAGAAAACGGGATCCTTCTGCAGGGCAGCCTGACGGTGAAGGTTATGTATATCACCGGAGACGATGAGGCTCCTTACGCGGGCGCGCAGGCGTTGGTTCCCTATCAATATCTGCTGGATGTACCCAATATTGCGCCGGGAGATCTGGGAAGTGTGCAGGGAGATGTGGAGCAACTGCAAGTGACGATGCTGGACGGTGAGGAGATGGATATGAAGGCGGTGATCTGTTTTCATACTACGGTGTTCCAGAGCGTGCCTGTGGAACTGATCAGCCAGGTGACGATATCCGATCTGGATACAGAGAAGCTGGGGAGCCTGCCCGGCTTGGTGATCTACGTTGTAAAGGATGGCGACAACCTGTGGAATATCGGCAAAAAATATTATGTGCCGGTGGATAATTTAAAAGAGGTCAACGGTTTGGCGAGCGATGAGCTGAAGGCCGGTCAAAAGCTGTTGGTGGTCAAGAGCAGTTGAACAAAAGCGACGCGACGTAAAAAGAGGCTGTCATGCGACAGCCTCTCTCATTTTGTCGTGGTGCAAGACCTGGTTACTGCTCCGTAACGATGCCTGCCTCAGCAGCAAGATCGTCAAACTTCTTCATAACAGCGTCATAAGTCTGCTGGGAGATATCAGGGAGCTTGCCGCCCCAAGTCTTCTCAGCCTGAGCGTATCCCTTCTTGAATGCGTCGCGCATCTCCTCGATCTTGTCGGGATCTCCTCCGGTCAAAGCCGTAGCAAACTGAACGATACGGTCGGAAGTCTGTTTCACACCCCAATAACCGTCCTCTGCGATATCAGCCTGTGCCTGTGCCTTGGTGGCCGGATCAACGGTGAAATTGCCGCTTCTGAGTACAGACCAGATGTCATTGGCATTGCCGTAAGCAGTAGACTGCTTGGAGAGCATCTTTTGTACCAAAGATTGCAGTTGAGCCGATCTGGACTCTGCATCTGCCTTTAATTTGTTCACCAACTCTGTGTTGGGGGTGTAAGTCTTCTTGACGGAATCTGTCTTAGTTTCCTTGGAAGGCTCGTAAACTGCACCAACCTCCTCTTTTGTGGAAGTACTGGAGGAAGCAGCTACCTCAGCGGCGGTGTCTTCATTCACCTTGGAGGTGGATGCGTATGTGTTATAAGCCGCTGCAGACTGTGTCGATGTAACTCCGTTTACACTCATATTATCCCTCTTTTCTGGCGCTTCGGCGCCGTGTTCTACCCTGTCGGGCGCGTCATCCGTGACTTTCTGTGTTACATATATCGGCATGGCTGGTGGAAATCTTTAGTAAAATAGTAAAATAATTTATGAGCAATTTTTACAAATAAGAAAGCGTTATGACAAGGCAAAAAAATGAAAGGAGCAGCTCTTCGGCGCTGCTCCTTTCGTGTCTCAGTAATGGTATTCCCTGGTGCGATACAGGAAATTCTGAATCTGGCTGTCGCGTCCGTACGTGGTCGTCTGACATTCTGTGGGGGCAGTCTCAACCGCTTGATCCACTGCCGTCTCCAAGACCTGAGAAAAGGATCGGGAATGGGTATGCTCTTTCAAGCGATAATCCAAAATCCGCTCCTGCTCCCGCTTTGTCTTGCCGACCTGCGGGATTGCCATAACTGAACTTACCATAAAAATACCTGTAACTCCTTTTGCAACTCTGATCCCTCCTTGGATACGTATTTTGATAGTGTATGTTCCTTTGTAATATATGTTTCGGCATAAAGTGGGAAAAGTTTAGGCTGTACGAGAGAAATGCTTGAGTGCGTTTTCTTCCTGTGTTATAATAATAAAAATGTGTATACAAAATACAGTTCAGCCATAGAATGGGAGGGGCTGAACTGTCACAAATACGAGGCGGAATAGAAAATGGAAAAGCGGCAAAATGTATATGAGAGAAAAGCATATGCCAAGATCAATCTTGGTCTGGATGTGTTGGGGCGGCTGCCTAACGGTTATCATCAGGTTAAGATGGTGATGCAGACGGTCGGCATTTATGATGTGCTGACTTTGGAGCGCGCAGAGAGTGGCGTTACGCTCACCACAGACTCCGACGAGCTGAGTACAGGAGGGGACAATCTGATCTGTAAAGCGGCACAGTTGATGTTGGAGCGGTATGAGATCGACGGGGGCGTGCGTATTCACCTGCAGAAAAATATTCCCATTGCCGCGGGAATGGCGGGCGGCAGCACGGATGCGGCAGCTACCTTAAAAGGGATCGATCAAATGTATGGACTGGGCTGCAGCCAGGAGGAGTTGATGGAGCTGGGTGTTCTGCTGGGGGCGGATGTGCCTTATTGCATCATGGGCGGAACCGCGTTGGCGGAGGGAATCGGCGAGAAGTTGACGAGGCTTTGTCAGGCTCCGGATTGTGCGCTGTTGGTGGCAAAACCCGACATCAATGTCTTTACCGGACAGGTGTACCGGCAACTGGATGAGCTGGCCGACTATGCGCATCCGGATATCGACGGTATGGTGGAGGCGATCAGGGCAGGGAATTTGCAGGGTGTGATCGACAGGCTGGGGAATGTGTTGGAGAATGTGACCTTGCCGGCCTATCCGGTCATTGATGTGATCAAGAGGAGAATGTTGGAATTGGGCGCGGCGGGCAGTCTGATGAGCGGCAGCGGTCCCACGGTATTTGGCATGTTTACGGACAGAAAAAAGGCGGAGGAGGCCGGCCGCCTCATAAAGGAAGAAGGACTTGCCGGAAAGGTCTTTCTCACCGGTTTTCGGGAAGCTTGATGTTCGCGAGCAATGAGCAAGTGCCATCGAGACGGAGGTTTTAGGTATGCAGGATAATTTACAGGTAAAGATGGATGCATTTCTGCCTCTCAGAGACGTGGTGTTCAATACGCTGCGTCAGGCGATCTTAACCGGAGAACTGAAACCGGGAGAGCGGCTGATGGAGATTCATCTGGCTGACAGGCTGGGAGTCAGCCGTACTCCGATACGAGAGGCAATACGGAAATTGGAGTTGGAGGGGTTGGTGACTATGATCCCCAGAAAGGGGGCCGAGGTGGCCCAGATCACGGAGAAGAGCATGAACGACGTGTTGGAAGTAAGACGTGCTTTGGATGCGCTGTGTGTGGAGCTTGCCTGTGACCGGATCGGAGAGGAAGAGCTGGAACGATTAAAAAACGCATGTGATGATTTTGCGAGAGCGGTAGCGACTGCGGATGTGAAGCAGATCGCACAGGCGGATGTGGCGTTGCATGATATTATTGTGCAGGCTACGGGCAATCAACGTCTGATCCAGTTGGTAAACAATCTGTCCGAGCAGATGTATCGCTATCGTTTTGAATATATCAAGGATTTTCGGCAGCATGAAAAGCTGGTGGAGGAGCATAGAATTATTTATGAGAGTATTGTCCGAAAGGACAAGGAGACAGCATCTTGGGCGGCCAAAATGCATATAGACAATCAAAAGAAGGCGATTATCAGGCAGATCCAGTTGGACAGCAAGAAATAACTACTGTTATGTATAGCGTAGAAAAAACGTGCAATACTTCTATCAGGATAGGTTCACTATCGAATCTTAAGTTATGGGAAGAGGTTTTGCATGAAAAAGGATATTTGCATTATACTTTGTATCTGTGCCGCTTTTGGCTGGTGGGGATTATTGTATCCGGAGCTTGCTCTGACATCCGACACTTATCGGATCGTGGATGAGAATGGTGTAGTGTGTGAGAGTGAGGCACAAAACGAGTGGGGAGCGGACGGCAGTATCTATTGGAAGCTGCTTGGCGCAGACGACGGCCAGGTGAGGTTTCGAAGTAAGCTGTGGGACAGTCTCGTGGCTCTCACAGAGCATAGGAGAGAGAGTAATGAGTCAGGAGAATAATCAATTGATTGGAAGAGAGGCGCCTATAGGCGTGTTTGACTCCGGGGTGGGCGGATTGACGGTTGCCAGGGAGATCATGCGTCAGATACCCAACGAAAAGGTCATATATTTTGGTGATACCGCCAGGCTGCCTTATGGCAGCAAATCACAGGAGACTGTGACGCGCTTTTCGCGCCAGATTGTGCGTTTCCTACGGACTTTCCAGGTGAAGACGATTGTGATAGCCTGCAATACAGCCAGCGCCTACGCGCTGGATGAACTGGAAAAGGAGAGCGATATTCCCATGTTGGGCGTGGTGAAGCCCGGGGCTAAGACGGCGGCGGAGGTTACCAGGAACGGGCGAATCGGTGTGATCGCCACGGAAGCTACCATAGGCAGTCATATATATACCAAATACATAGAGGAATTGAATCGTGATGTCACCATCTATGAAAAGGCTTGTCCGCTTTTCGTGCCGCTGGTGGAAGAGGGGCTCTGGCAGGATCCGGTGACGGACGAGATTGCCAAACGTTATCTGACGGAATTGATCGATACGGATATCGACACTCTGATATTGGGTTGCACGCATTATCCTTTGATCCGATCTACTTTAGGGCGGATCATGGGAGGGAATGTTCAACTGGTCAACCCTGCGTATGAGACGGCCAGAGAGCTGAAAGAGATGTTGGAAGCGCGCGGCCTTTTGAATGTGGAACCGCCGAAGCTGGGGGAAAACCGGTATCAGTTCTATGTCAGCGACGGTGCAGATAAATTCAAGCACTTTGCCAATTCTATTATAAAGTACGGCGTATTGTCGGCTAAGATTGTAAATATAGAACAATATTGAGGGGAAACGGATGCGGATGGACAAAAGAGTGGAGCGAGTGGAACTTACGATCCGCGGATTGCACGCGGAGGACGGTGCGGGCATAACCCCCTTGGAGACAGTGACTTGGGCGGAATATTTCAATAAAAATAACAATCATTATTTATTGTATCAAGAAAAGCAGGAGGGGATGGAATCGCCATCAAAATGCCAGATAAAATTCGCCCCCGGACTGTTGGAACTAAACAGGCAGGGAGCGGTGGCGACTCGTATGGTTTTTGAAGAGGGCAAGAAACACCTGTCACATTATTTCATGCCCTACGGGGAACTGCTCCTGGGCATTGACACAAAGAGCGTGTCGCTCGAGGAACAGGAGGATCGTGTTCGGGTAGGGATTGACTATTCGCTGGAAATCAATGGGGAGCATCAGTCAGACAGCCGGATTGAAATTCTTGTGCGAAATCCTATTTGATGGGTTTTGCGCCGGCTTTTTCCTGAAGTTTCTCCACGAAACGTTTGAAGGAACTCTTTTTCTTGACAGGTTTTGCCTCGGCCTTGCCGTGCAGTCCTTTTACGTCCAGAATGTAAATACCGCTGACCACGGCCTTGACCTCCCTTTTGACAGGGATGGACTCAAATATTTTCTCATCGCTGACCATGGAGAGAATCTGTGGGCCTACTTTCGCTTTGACGATAGGAAGTTTGGAGCCGCGCATAAGTTTGGGAGTCTGGTCTATGACTGCTTGGGGAAGTCCTGAGTCGCGGATCTTCAGGCGCTTTTTATCGATGATCAGCATAGATATCGTCTGCTTGTTGGCATTCATCATCTCCTGCTGCTCCGCTTGTTTTTTCTGAGCCTTTTTGCCGAGAAAGTACAGCGCGACCACAATGAGCGCCAGCACCGCTAATATTACCAAAAGTACGATTGTGAAAGTTTTCATTTTACCGCCGCCTCCTTATATAGAGAATAAATGTATTTTAACACAAAGGACGGCGGTTAGGCAACATTACATTTCAGAAATTGTAGTCTTGAAAGGACAAATGATTTTATGGTCAATATGTGGGAAGTGTTTCGGACAGTAGTGGAATTTTTCTTTCGGCATATGTTGGTATGGAATTTCATATTTGCGATCGTCATTGTCTTTTTTCAGAGGCGGGAACCCAAAAGTGTGTGGGCATGGCTGCTTTTGCTTTATTCCATCCCTGTGCTGGGGTTTGTGTTTTATCTGTTCATTGGGCAGGACATGCATAAGAGGAAAATGTTTCGCGTCAAAGAGGTGGAAGATCATCTGGGAGAGGCGATCAGGCAGCAGCTCCATCGTTTAGAGAGCAAAGATCTGGGAGAGGTCAACGCCCAGATTGAAAATTACACAGATTTGATCATGTACAATCTGGCATCCTTTGGGGCGGTGCTGACCGATGAAAATGATATTGACATTTTCACAGACGGGAACGAGAAGTTTGAGGCGTTGTTGGAGGATCTAAGGCGGGCGGAGCATTTTATCCATATTCAATATTACATTATCCGCAACGATGTGCTGTTTCATCGGATCTGCGAGGTGCTGAAAGAAAAGGCGGCGCAGGGAGTAGAGGTGAGAGTGCTCTTCGATGCCATGGGTTGCCGAAAAGTGAATCACCGTTTCTGGAAAAAACTCAATGCCCAGGGGATTCAGACGGCGGAATTTTTTCCGGCGATCCTGCGCAGACTACAGTTGCGTATCAATTACCGCAACCACCGCAAGATCGTGGTGATCGACAACAAAGTGGCATATGTGGGAGGGTTCAATATTGGCAAGGAGTATATCGATCTGGATAAGAAGTTTGGCCATTGGCGAGATACCCATCTGCGGATCACGGGAAACGCCGTGATCGGTCTGCAGCTTCGATTTATCCTGGACTGGAATTATGCCGCCAGAGAAAATCTGTTGCAGAGGTCGGAACTGTTTGAAGGAGTGGGGCCGGGAGTGAGAGATCACTGTGAGATACAGATCATCAGCAGTGGACCGGACAATACCATTGAATTGGTGCGCGACAATTATCTGAGGCTGATCTCCAAGGCAAAGGAGAGCATTTATATTCAGACGCCCTATTTCATTCCCGATGAGGCCATTTTGAACGCGCTGCTGATCGCGGTGCGCTCAGGTATCAAAGTAAATATTATGATTCCCTGCAAACCGGATCATCCCTTTGTGTATTGGGCTACTTATTCCTACATCGGTGATCTGGTCATGGCGGGGGCGAACTGTTATACTTACGACAACGGTTTTCTGCACAGCAAGGGTGTGATTGTGGACGAGCGTGTGTTCTGTTATGGAACCGCCAATATGGATATCCGAAGCTTCGCGCTGAATTTTGAAGTCAATGCCGTGGTCTATGATCAAAATAAGGCGGGGGAGATGGTGCGGATCTTTGAGGAGGACACGCGACACAGCACCAAGATCACGAGGGATTCTTACGCAGGCCGCAGTCTGTATATCCGGCTCAAGGAGCAGGTGTGCCGTTTAATGTCTCCCCTTTTATAAAATCCTTTTAAATTGACGAAAGATGTGTTATCATCAAATAGAACAGGAGGAGAGGATATTATGAAAAAATGGATAAAGACCGCAGTCACAGCGCTTTTGGCTGTCGGAATGTTGTCGGGCTGCGGCTCGGACAAAGATGCACCTTTGGAAGATATGGATGTGGAAAAATATGTGACGCTTGGCGAATACAAGGGCATTGACTTGCAGGATCCTTTGGCGATAGATGAGGAGAGTGTAAAGATCCAGGCGGACAGTCTTTATTTTATGGCCGCGTACAATGGAGGGATCGAGATCGATGCCAATATTCTGGACCGCGCGGTGGAGATTGGCGATACGGTAAGTATTGACTACGAGGGGATGAAGGACGGCGTCGCCTTCGGCGGCGGTACGGCGGAGGGGTATTATCTGACGATCGGATCCGACCGGTTTATCGACGGGTTTGAAGAAGGGTTGATCGGCGTCATGCCCGGGGAGACCGTGGATCTGAACCTGACATTCCCAGAGCAGTATAGCAATGCGGATCTGGCTGGACAGGCTGTGGTGTTTCGGGTTACGGTGAACGGTATCATGCCGGAGGAACGGGATAGAGCGATCGTTTCCCTTGTGGGGATTGACGGTGTGAGCGACATGGAAGGGCTGCTTCAGTATGTGGAGGACTGGATGTACAATTCCGCGCAGAGCAGCTACATCGAGACGCTGCAAAACGGTGTGCTGACAGCCTTGATGGAAAACTGCAGTTTCCAGGAGATGCCTGAGAGTATGCTGACAAGATATGAGGAGACCATCCGTTCCAATATTGAGACGCAGGCGGGATATTATGGGATGGATGCGGAGAGCTTTATCGCTGCTGTCTATGGGATGGATCTGGACAAGTTTGTCACGGACAGTGCGTTGGAGACGGCGAGACAGAATGTTGCTATACAGGCGGTGGCAAACCGTGAGGGCTTAAACGTTAGCGACGAGGAATTGCAGGAGATGCTTCTGGAGTACGCCACGCAGGCAGGCTTTTCCACGGTGGAGGAATACTTGGGTGAATTGACTGAGGAGGATTACCGAGAATACTTTACCTATAACAAGGTGATAGCATTTTTGATCGAAAATGCGAACTTGATGGAGTGACGAGAGAAACGCAGACGGTGCGGATGATTGATAGAGGTGGTATTTGCGACTAATACCGGAATGGAGGGAGTTATGGAATTGACAGATATCAAGGAGTTATACCACAGGGAAGGAGAATTTGCCGGCAAGGAAGTGACCGTGGGCGGTTGGGTGAGAAACAATCGCGACTCCAAAAATTTTGGTTTTCTGATCGTCAATGACGGCACGTTTTTTGAACCTTTGCAGATCGTGTATGGGGAGAAGCTGGAGAATTTTGCGGATGTCTGTAAGATCAACGTGGGGGCGGCCGTGATCGTCAGAGGCGTGATCGTAGAGACACCCCAGGCAAAGCAGCCCTTCGAGATGCAGGCGGAGGAAATCTTGGTGGAGGGACCTTCCGGAGCGGATTATCCACTGCAGAAAAAGAGACATTCCTTTGAGTATCTGCGCACCATATCTCATCTGCGTCCCAGGACGAACACGTTTCAGGCGGTATTTCGCGTGCGTTCCCTGATCGCTTACGCGATTCATACATTTTTCATGGAGAGGGGATTTGTGTATGTGCATACGCCGCTGATCACCGGAAGCGACTGTGAGGGTGCAGGCGAGATGTTCCAGGTGACTACGATGGATTTAAGCGACATTCCTAAGACCCCCGAAGGCAAGGTGGATTACAGTCAGGATTTCTTTGGAAAACCCACGAATCTCACGGTGAGCGGGCAGCTCAATGTGGAGACTTACGCCTTTGCTTTCAAGAATGTATATACGTTTGGCCCGACCTTTCGGGCGGAAAATTCCAACACCACCAGACATGCGGCGGAATTTTGGATGATCGAGCCGGAGATGGCGTTTGCGGATCTGACGGACGATATGGCGCTGGCGGAGGCTATGTTGAAATATGTGATCCGGTATGTGTTGGATCACGCGCCGGAGGAGATGGCTTTCTTTAATCAGTTCGTGGATAAAGGATTGATCGAGCGTCTGGAGCATGTGGCCGGATCTGATTTTGGCCATGTGACTTACACGGAGGCGATTGCGATCTTGGAGAAGAACAATGACAAATTCGACTATAAGGTATCTTGGGGTTGTGATCTGCAGACGGAGCACGAGCGGTATCTCACGGAGGAGGTATTCAAGCGTCCTGTGTTTGTGACGGATTATCCGAAGGAGATCAAGGCGTTTTATATGAAGTTGAATGAAGACGGGAAGACTGTGGCGGCTATGGATTGTCTGGTTCCCGGTATCGGTGAGATCATCGGCGGCAGCCAGCGCGAGGATAAGCTGGAAGTGCTGGAGCGGAGAATGGAAGAGATGGGACTTGACAAAGCGGATTATGATTTCTACTTGGATCTGCGCAGATACGGTTCCGTGCGCCACGCCGGATTCGGTTTGGGATTTGAGAGATGTGTGATGTATCTGACCGGCATGAGTAATATCCGCGATGTGGTACCTTTCCCCAGGACAGTGAATAATTGCGATCTGTAACTGTTGGCATAGATACGGAAGAAAAGTGGTAGGCGTATGGTAAAATTCAAGAGAAAAATAGGAATAGCGCTGTTGTTGTTTTCCGGCATGGCAGTTTTTGGACTGACACTTCAAAGAGAGAGCCTTTTTACACATGCGACTACCGTGTCGGAAGTGCAGGAGCAGATCACGAATCAGGAAGGTCAGATAAGCGCTATACAATCTCAGATCGCGGGGTATAACGAGCAGATCGAAAACCTGACTGACGAACAGGATTTGGTGGAAGAGGTGATCGCGGATATCCAGGCGGAGATCGTCAACACGTTGACCAGCATTGGCATGTTGGAAGATGAGATCGCCGAGAAAGAGAGGGAGATCGCGGACAAAGAAGCGGATATCGCAAAAACGCAAGAAGAGTATGAGAAGGCGGAGGCTATCGCCAATCAGCAGCAACAGGATATGATGAACCATGTGCGGCTTATGTATGAGAGCGGCACGCCCTCCTACCTGAGCCTGCTCTTGGCGGGTGACGGACTGAAAGATACTTTGAACCGTATGGATTATATCGAGAAGCTGTATGATTATGACCGCACCTTGTTGGATCAATACATAGAGACACAGAACCAGGTTCAGGCATTGTGGGATCAACTGGAAGCCGAGCACGCGCAGTTGGAGGAAGATAAGAGACAGTTGGATTTGGCAAAGGCTGATTTGAAGGAGCAGGAGAATAACCTGAATGTGATGCTTGACAAGAGGCGGCAGGAGGCGGATGACTACGAGGCTGAGATCAAACGTGCAAGGCAGCAGGCAGCGGTGGCACAGGCACAGCTTCAGCAGGAACAGCGGGAGTTGAAGCGTTTGCAGCAGGAGCAGAAGCGGCTGGAACAGGAGTTGAAAAAGACACAGACATCGTCAAGCGGCGGAGGTTCCACCCCGAGTTCGTCGGGCGGCGGTTCCGCGGAATCGTATGGAGGTTCCTCCGGCAGCGGACTGGGACAGCAGATTGCTGATTTTGCATGTCAGTATGTGGGCAATCCTTATGTGGCGGGTGGCACAAGCCTCACCAACGGGGCGGATTGTTCCGGCTTTACTTATCGGGTGTATCAGGAGTTCGGTTACAGTATTCCCCGAACCTCCTATGCGCAGAGGAGTGCAGGAGTGGGGGTAAGCTATGAGGAGGCGCAGCCAGGAGATATCATCTGTTATGAAAATCACGTGGCGCTGTATATCGGAAACGGCAAGATTGTCCATGCAAGCACGGAGAGAACCGGCATCAAGATCGGAAACGCGAATTACCGCACGATTCTTGCTGTGAGGCGGATTGTCTGAGAATAACTGTAAAGTGTGATGAAATGAATCAATACGAAGTACTGAAGAAATATTTTGGATATGATAATTTCAGAGAGGGACAGGAGATGCTGATCGACAGCATCCTGGCGGGAACGGATGTATTGGGCATCATGCCCACAGGCTCCGGAAAGTCTATCTGCTATCAGGTGCCGGCGCTGATGTTGTCCGGTATCACGCTGGTGATCTCGCCCCTGATCTCTCTGATGAAAGATCAGGTGGCGGCGTTGAATCAGGCAGGTATTCATGCCGCCTTTTTGAACAGCTCGCTCACATACAATCAATACCGCAAAGCGCTCGCCTATGCCAGAGAGGGGCGTTATCCCATTATCTATGTGGCTCCCGAGAGACTGGTCACGGAGGAATTTCTCGACTTTGCGCTGCACGTTAAGATCTCCATGGTGGCGGTGGATGAGGCCCATTGTGTGTCCCAATGGGGGCAGGATTTTCGCCCCAGTTATCTCAAAATTGTGGAGTTTGTGGATAAGCTGCCTGTGCGGCCGGTCTTGAGCGCCTTTACGGCCACGGCCACAAAGGAAGTGCGGGAGGATGTGGTGAAAATTCTGGGACTGCAGGATCCCGTCCTGGTCACCACCGGCTATGACAGACCCAATCTGTACCTGGGCGTGCAGAGTCCAAAGGACAAGTATGCAACCCTGCGCAACTTTATTGAGCGTCATCCGGGGCAGAGCGGAATTGTCTACTGCGCCACGAGAAAGTTGGTGGAGGAGGTGTGCGGCCGTCTGATTCGAGATGGTTTTTCGGCCACCAGATATCATGCGGGCTTGGAGGACGAGGAGAGAAGAAACAATCAGGACGATTTTATCTATGACCGCAGTACCATAATGGTGGCCACCAATGCGTTCGGAATGGGGATCGACAAGTCCAATGTGCGCTATGTGGTTCATTACAACATGCCAAAAAATTTGGAGTCCTATTATCAGGAGGTGGGGCGCTGCGCCAGAGACGGGGAAGAGGGAGAGTGCGTTTTGCTCTACAGTGGTCAGGATGTGGTCACCAATCAGTTTTTTATCGACAATAATCGGGACAACGAGGAGTTGGATGACGCGACCAGGGAACTGGTGGCGATCAGAGACAGGGAACGATTGAAAAAAATGACGTATTATTGTTTCAGCAACTCCTGTCTGCGGGAATATATTTTGAAGTATTTTGGAGAGTACGGCGGCTCCAACTATTGCGGCAACTGTTGCAACTGTCTGCAGAATTTCGAGACGACGGATGTGACGGAGACGGCGAAAATTCTGATCGACTGCGTGGCCGCCTGCGGCCAGCGGTATGGCGTCTCCGTCATCCTTGACACAGTGCATGGCGCCAATACGGCCAAGATCCGGCAATATCGAATGAATGAAAACATCTGCTATGCCCTTCTCTCCAAGGCGCCCATGTATACATTGCGGAGTGTGATCAATCATCTTTTGATGGAAGAATATCTGACGACCACTGACGATGCCTATGCGATCGTGAAGCTGACAGGTCGCTCCGAGAAGGTTAGAACGGGCGGAGAACATATTTTGATGAAACTGCCCAGAGAACAGACGCAGGCGCCTCAAAGCACAGGCAAAAAGGCAGGGAGACGACAGGCAGGCGCCCGCGGCGGCATGTTTGAAAGTCTGCGCGTTCTGAGAAGCGAGATCGCCCGCAGAGAGAAAGTCCCGCCATATCTGGTATTTTCCGACAAGACGCTGGAGCATATGTGTGTGGTCAAGCCGAGAGATAAAGCGCATATGCTCACCGTGACCGGAGTGGGCGAATACAAATATGAAAAGTATGGAGAGCTTTTTCTGAGAAAAATTGCGGAAATGGCAGATGCCGAAAATTAGGGATGGACAAATCTGAAATCACGTGCTAATCTATAGACAAGTGTTTGCAAGAGCACTTGTCTATTTTTAGCGTAATGGTGGATCATAAAACGTGCCACTGTCGTTTTGTCATTTTGACCGTTTCGGTCGAGTTACTCAATTATTTTATAACTGTCTTAACATAGTATCACAGTTATCATTTTCAACATTCAATTCGAATGGGATTCACACAAGAGGAGAATTCACATGATGTACGAAGACTTTAAAAGGGAACTTTATCGCAATGTAATGCACCAGAGGCGTGGCAGGGATGTCGTCGTGCGGCTGTTGGAGTGCCACATGATATGCGCAGACGAGGAGGGGATTCAAATGATCAAGTTGATCAATCTGGCCTGTTATGGTGTGAAGGATATCATCGTAAGGGAGGATATTCTCTGTCTGTCCTGGGGAGAGGGCGGACTTGTCAATATGAAATACTGGCGTGTGCAACTTCTGTTTCAGCGATTTCAAACAGAAGGATGGATGGGCGTTCTGCCGGAGATCCTTGTGAAGCTGCAGGAGGGAGGAAGCCGGTTAAGACGCACGTCAGGCTACGAGCAGAGTAGACGGCGGCATATACTGAGGCCAATGAATTATTATTTGAACAGAGCGGAATTGGAGAACTGCATCTATTGGCGGTTTGGAGATATTGCGTTGGTGTTGTATGATCTGATGTATGAGTCGGAGGACGAGTGCACCACGATGAAGATCAATCGAGAAATGGCAGAGGAATGGTGTCTGGAGGACGAAGCGTTGTTGCGAAATGCGCTGTTGAACACAAGGGATAGGATGCCACCCCGTCTTTTTGCAGGGAATGATCCGGAAGAGGGAGGATATGACGATGGAATCTTTATGCCCGAGGATGGCGCTGTCAGCATCCATATTCACAGGAGCGCAGTCAGAGGGGGAATGGGATATCGGTTGACTACGGTCAGGAGGATCAACGGGGCGATCGCGATATTCTATCCTTCCATCAAAGAGCGGCTTGCCTGGATGATAAAGGGAGATTATTATGTGGGATTTCCCAGTATCCATGAGGCGGTCATCCATCCGGTGAGATACGGCGCGTTGTGCGAGATGAAGGAGGCGATCCGGCACACGAATCTGCTCTTTGATCAGCGGGATATGCTGACCGGACGTGTCTACCGCTATATGGAGAGCCGCCAGGAATTGTTGGAGGTGTAGTAACGGGTCTGCCATTTGAGGTTGCCGGCAAGTTACGCTCCAGCGGGGTAATCATTCCCATTCGGACACGCTCTCGCTCGGTGAAACACGTAGCGGCACATAAGCTGACAAAGTACGTCAGCTAAGTGCCG
>JAMPHU010000019.1 GCA_023663225.1 Candidatus Gastranaerophilales bacterium | reverse complement strand
CAAAAAAGAGGAGCCCACCAGCCACTCCGGTGAACCCCTCTGCGCTCAAAATCCCTTGATTCCAAGCCATTTCTATACACTTTTGCCAAATCGTACCAAAATTCCTATGGCATCAATTATTGATAGCCGCCTGTGCGGCTGCCAGCCTTGCGATCGGCACCCTAAACGGCGAGCAGGACACATAATCCAAGCCGATCTTGTGGCAGAACTCCACGGAGGAAGGGTCGCCGCCGTGCTCGCCGCAGATACCCACATGCAGCTTGGGATTGACAGGCTTGCCCAGCTTGATGGCAGTCTCCATCAATTTGCCCACGCCGGTCTGATCCAGCTTTGCAAAAGGATCATTCTCAAAAATCTTAGCGTCATAGTAAGAATTTAAGAATTTTCCTGCGTCATCGCGGGAGAACCCGAACGCCATCTGCGTCAAATCGTTGGTGCCAAAGCAGAAGAAATCCGCCTCGGACGCGATCTCGTCCGCTGTCAGAGCCGCCCTGGGGATCTCGATCATGGTTCCCACCTCGTACTCCAAAGCGATGCCGGATGCGGCGATCTCCGCATCGGCAGTCTCCACCACATGCTTTTTGACCACCTTCAGCTCCTTGACCTCACACACCAGAGGAATCATGATCTCCGGTTTCACGTTCCAGTCGGGATGCGCCTTCTTGACATTGATCGCAGCGCGGATCACAGCCTTCGTCTGCATCTTTGCAATCTCGGGATAGGTGACTGCCAGACGGCAGCCTCTATGTCCCATCATAGGGTTGAACTCATGCAATCCCGCTATAATCGCCTTGATATCTTCCACCGGCTTACCCTGTGCCTTCGCCAGCTTCTCGATGTCTGCTTCCTCTGTGGGAACAAACTCATGGAGAGGCGGATCCAGGAAACGGATCGTCACAGGACATCCCTCCAACGCCTCATACAACGCCTCGAAATCGCCCTGCTGATAAGGCAGAATCTTCTCCAGAGCGGCCTCTCTCTCCTCTGCGGTGTCGGAGCAGATCATCTCGCGGAACGCCGCAATCCGATCCTCCTCGAAGAACATATGCTCCGTCCGGCAGAGTCCGATTCCCTCTGCTCCCAGCTCGCGAGCCTTTTTCGCATCCGTGGGCGTGTCCGCATTGGTGCGGACCTTCATGGTGCGGTACTTGTCCGCCCAATCCATGATCTTGCCAAATTCACCGGAGATGGTCGCGTCCACCGTGGGGATCAAACCCGCGTAGATGTTGCCTGTGGAACCATCTATAGAAATAGGATCACCCTCTTGAAACTCCTGTCCGGCAAGAGTAAACTTCTTTGCAGCCTCGTCCATCACGATGTCGCCGCAGCCGGATACACAACAGGTTCCCATGCCGCGGGCAACTACTGCCGCGTGGGAAGTCATACCGCCGCGAACTGTAAGGATCCCCTGCGCAGCCTTCATTCCTGTGATATCCTCGGGAGAGGTCTCCAGACGCACCAAGACGACCTTCTCTCCTCTCGCAGCCCAACTCTCCGCATCTTCAGCGGTGAATACTGCTCTGCCACATGCCGCACCGGGGGAAGCGCCCAAGCCCTTGCCTAACGGCGTCGCATCCTTCAATGCCTTAACGTCAAACTGAGGATGAAGTAGCGTGTCCAAATTGCGGGGATCGATCATCGCAACCGCTTCCTCCTCGGTCCTCATACCTTCATCCACCAGGTCGCATGCGATCTTCAACGCCGCCTGCGCAGTTCTCTTGCCGTTCCTGGTCTGCAACATATACAGCTTCCTGTTTTCGATCGTAAACTCCATATCCTGCATATCTCTGTAATGCTTCTCCAGAGTGTCGCAGACTGTCTGAAACTGGTCAAATACTTCGGGCATGATCTCCGCCATCTTAGCGATCGGCATAGGCGTGCGCACACCTGCCACAACGTCCTCGCCCTGCGCGTTCATCAAAAACTCGCCCATCAGCTTCCTCTCGCCGGTAGCCGGATCTCTCGTGAAAGCGACGCCTGTGCCGGACTCATCGGACCAGTTGCCAAACGCCATCATCTGTACATTGACCGCAGTACCCCAGGAATAAGGAATATCGTTGTCTCTGCGGTACACATTTGCTCGGGGGTTGTCCCAGGAGCGGAACACAGCCTTGATAGCGCCCATCAACTGTGCCTTGGGATCGTCCGGGAAATCCGAGCCGATCTTAGCTTTGTACTCGGCCTTAAACTGTTCAGCCAACTCCTTCAGATCCGCCGCGGACAATTCCACATCCTGCTTCACACCTCTGTCGGCCTTCATCTTGTCGATCAGCTCCTCAAAATACTTCTTGCCGACCTCCATCACTACATCAGAATACATCTGGATAAATCTTCTGTAACAATCCCACGCCCATCTCTCGTTGCCTGTCTGTGCGGCGATGGTGTTCACCACCGTCTCATTCAGTCCCAGGTTCAAGATCGTATCCATCATTCCGGGCATGGATGCCCTGGCGCCCGACCGCACGGAAACCAACAGCGGATTCTTGGTATCACCGAACTTTTTGCCCGTGATCTCCTCCATTTTGCCGATATACTCATTGATCTGTGCCTGAATCTCATCGTTGATCTGCCTGCCGTCCTCATAGTACTGCGTACATGCCTCGGTGGTGATGGTAAAGCCCTGCGGCACGGGGAGACCCAGATTCGTCATCTCCGCAAGATTCGCACCTTTCCCGCCGAGAAGCTCACGCATGTCTGCGTTGCCTTCAGTAAACAAGTACACCCATTTCTTCATAGTTTTTTTCCTTTCAAAAAGATTAGAATTACATATGCCTAGGTACTTGTCCATTGTAACAATTTACCAGAGGAATAGCAAGCCGAATTTTATAGTTTCTGTGTTAATTGTTACCTTTACTTACGACTGACTCGGCACAAAACTGTCAAAAATGAAGATATCAAAATTTTTCCGGGCCGCTTCCAACTCTTCCCTGCTCTTGATGGTCCACGCGGCAGCCACGCTGTGATAGAGTTTCCGGCACAGACTGCAGGACAACATGCGGGGATGTTTGTGATTGTACGCCACAAAATCCGGTTTGCCCAGCCAATTAAACAATAGATTCTGCAAAAGAAAATAAAGCGGCCCGAAATATCCTTCCCTGTGAAACGCGTCCGACAACTGTCCCCTCACCACTTTGCGGCGGTTGCGCCGATACCAAAGCACGCCCAAGGGATTGAAGGACTCGATACAATACATCCCCCCATACTCCGAAAGCAGTCTGTCCGCCGCCGGACACACGGAAGTGTCAATGCGCTCGATCTTCAACTCCACGATCAGAGGCGTTTTCCCGTCCACCAGCTTCAGGGCATCCGCAAAACGAGGGATCCGCTGATCGGATCCGCACAGCTTAAACCGGCTCAATTCCTCGTAATCGTAATCACAGACCTTCCCCCGCACGCCGCAGACGCGCTCTAGGGTAAAGTCGTGAAACACGACCGGCACGCCGTCCTTTGACAACTGCACATCCATCTCAATCCCAAAACCCGCATCCACCGCGTTTTGAAAGGCCCGCAGGGAATTTTCGGGCGCATCCGAATCGTTGTTATGCAGCCCCCTGTGCGCGTACATCCATTTCAAAAAAGGTTTCGTGTCCGGCCTGCCCTTCATTCGGGGCATGATCATCAGAAAATACAAGACCGCCAATATCAACATACAGATCAACAAGATAAGCATCAAATCTAATACAAACATTACATTCATTTTGAAGAGTCCTTTCTATATCCGTTATCAATTTACCTCTTTTGAGAGATGATTTCAAGAGCTCTCCGCAAAAATTAAGAAAACCTTTTGATTTTGAATTTTTCTTGCATTTTTCAGGATTTCCTGTAAAATAAAACACAGCGGTCTAAAATACCAGCTAACATTATTATTTTTTAAGAAAGGCTTTGAAAAAATGATCAGTGCAAATAACGTTACTCTGCGCATCGGGAAAAAAGCGCTCTTTGAAGATGTAAACATTAAGTTCACCGAGGGCAACTGCTACGGCCTCATCGGCGCCAACGGCGCCGGAAAGTCCACCTTCTTAAAGATCCTCTCGGGCAAGCTCGAGACCACCAAGGGCGATGTGTCCATCACGCCCGGGCAGCGGCTCTCCGTGCTGGAACAGGATCATTTCAAATACGATGACTATGTAGCTATGGACACGGTTATCATGGGCAATGAACGCCTCTACCAGATTATGAAGGAAAAGGACGCGATCTATGCCAAGGAAGATTTCAACGATGAGGACGGCATCCGCGCCAGCGAACTGGAAGCGGAATTTGCAGAGATGGACGGCTGGGAGGCCGAGTCCAACGCCGCCACTCTCTTAAACGGTCTGGGCATCGACACAGAACATCATTACTCGCTGATGAAAGATCTGGACGGCAGCATGAAGGTGAAGGTACTGTTAGCTAAAGCATTGTTCGGCAACCCTGACATCCTGCTTCTGGACGAGCCCACCAACCATCTGGATCTGGACGCGATCGCATGGCTGGAGGAATTTTTGATCAACTTCGACAACACAGTGATCGTGGTATCCCACGACCGCTATTTTCTGAACAAAGTCTGCACGCACATTGCGGACATCGACTACGGCAAGATCCAGCTCTACGCCGGCAACTATGACTTCTGGTATGAGTCCAGTCAGCTTTTGGTCAAACAGATGAAGGAAGCCAACAAAAAGAAGGAGGAAAAGATCAAGGAGCTCCAGGAGTTCATCTCCCGCTTCTCCGCCAACGCCTCCAAGTCCAAACAGGCTACCTCCCGCAAGCGCGCCCTGGAAAAGATCGAGCTGGACGAGATCAAGCCTTCCAGCAGAAAATATCCCTATATCGACTTTCGCCCCGAGCGGGAGATCGGCAACGAGGTTCTCATGGTGGAACATCTCAGCAAGACCATCGGCGGAGAAAAAGTCTTGGACGATATCTCCTTTGTCATGGGACATGAGGACAAGATCGCCTTTGTGGGCGGCAACGAGCTTGCCAAGACCACGCTCTTCCAGATCTTGTCCGGCGAGATGGAGCCTGACGAAGGCAGCTATAAATGGGGAGTGACCACTTCTCAGGCATATTTCCCCAAGGACAACACCGCGGAATTTGACAATGACCTGACGATCGTGGACTGGCTTACCGGCTACTCTCCCGTCAAGGATGTGACTTATGTGCGCGGTTTTTTGGGACGTATGCTGTTCGCCGGCGAGGACGGCGTGAAAAAGGTTAAAGTGCTCTCCGGAGGCGAAAAAGTGCGCTGTCTCCTCTCCAAAATGATGATAAGCGGCGCCAACTGCCTGATCTTAGACGAGCCCACCAACCATCTTGACATGGAATCCATCACCGCTTTAAACAACGGCCTGATCAAATTTTCCGGAGTGGCGCTGTTTGCCTGCCATGACCATCAGTTTGTGCAGACCACGGCCAACCGCATCATGGAAATCCTGCCAAACGGCGCCCTGATCGACAAAGTGACCACCTACGACGAATACCTTGCAAACGATGAGATGGCCAGAAAGCGCACAGTGTTCACCGCCAACAGAGAAGAGGACGACCTGTAGGATAGAGGAGAAAAAAATGGTAGATCTGCATGTACATTCCAACAAATCGGACGGCACCTTCTCCCCCAGGGAGCTGGTGGATTACGCCTTGGAAAAAGGACTTAGCGCCTTCGCCCTGACCGACCACGACACGGTGGACGGCCTGGATGAAGCGATCGCCTACGCCAAGGAGAAGGGCGGCGTCTGTGTGATACCCGGCATCGAATTTTCAACGGAATACGAGGGAAAAGACGTGCATGTGGTGGGACTTGCCATCGACCACAACAGTCCCTCCTTTGCCGCCGCCCTCCAAGAGTTCGTGGACTCCCGCCACAAGCGCAACCAAAAAATGTGCGATCTGCTGCGGGAAGGCACAGGCATGGATATCTCCTACGAAAAACTCCTGGCGGAATTTCCAAACGCCGTGATCACAAGGGCGCACTATGCCAAGTACATGCTGACACACGGTTACGTCAAGAGCATGAAGGACGCTTTTGACCAATATATCGGGGACGACTGCCCCTACTTTATCCCGCGGGAAAAGATCACTCCCGATCAGGCGGTGGAGCTTATCCTGGCTGCCGACGGCATCCCTGTGCTGGCGCATCCCATCCTTTACCATATGAGCGACGAGCGGCTGGAAAAACTGGTCGCAGGCTTAAAAGAAGTCGGCCTGATCGGCATAGAAGCAATCTACAGCACATACAACGCGGCGGAGGAACGTCAGATCATAAAACTGGCGCAAAAATACCATCTTCTGATCAGCGGCGGTTCCGATTTCCACGGTTCCAACAAGCCGGGACTGGATCTGGCTGTGGGTTACGGAAAGCTCTATGTGCATGATCAGGTTTGGGAAGATCTGAAAAACAGCCGCAACAAGCTGCTGTTCACGGATATGGACGGGACGCTTTTGCGCAATGACAGCACGGTGAGTCCCGGTATGAAGGAGGCTCTGAATCGAATGACAGAGGCCGGACACCATCTGATCCTAAGCTCCGGCAGACCCCTGCCCAGTATTCTGGAGGTCAGAGAGCAGGCCGGACTCAACTATCCCCACATGCTCATCATCTCCAACAACGGCGCTCTGATCTATGACTGTGACGCCAAAGCGCCCATCTTGGAGCTTCGCGTCTGTCAAAAAGATATCGCCGTCATAATAGATGAGGCCCATGCGCTGGGCCTGCACATTCACGGCTACACCGACTCCGAGATCGTCTGTCTGCAAGAAAACGACGAACTTCGATACTACAGAAGGCGTATCCATCTCCCCATCAAATGTGTGGAGGACATTGCCGCTGCCCTGCCCCTTGGAAGCTACAAATTACAGACCATCCATTTGACAGACAAAGCGCGCCTGATCGCTTTCCGCGAGAGATTACTGTCCCACACTGATCTGGCCGAACGGATACAAGTCATCTTTTCCAACGATCAATATCTGGAGATCCTGCCAAAAGAGGCGGGAAAAGGCGCCGCGCTGCGCTATGTCACGGATTATCTGCCCGCGCTGCGCACCCACACCTTTGCCGCGGGGGACGCGGAGAACGACATCTCCATGATCGCCGCCGCACATGTGGGCATCGCCATGGCAAATGCCTCTCCGGAGGTAAAACGCTGCGCCGACATTGTCACAAAGGGCACGAACCAGGAGGATGGACTGTTGGATATACTGGAAAAATATCATTTCTATTGATCCAATATGGAATCGATATGAATCAAAAAAGTCACAAAAAAGAGGTCGCCGCACGATAGCAATTCGACCTCTTTTATTCTTCTTTTATCGTTGTTTATGCCTCCGCCTTTCTGTCTGTCTCCGCCGACGCCCAACACATCACAAGCACGGTGATCACAATGCCCACCAGCATGATCGCTGCGCATACAGGCAGGGTCTCGGGAAGTCCCGCAAACAAAAATCCCAGAATAAAGGTGGAAGAAAAATTTATCACGAAATGAGCCAACATACTCGGATACAGGCTGCGGTAACGCCCTCTCAGCCATCCTAAGCCAAGTCCCATCAGAAACGCATAAAATCCCTGCACCAGATTGCCATGCATCACGCCAAACATCAACGCCTGTATGGCATTGGCGATCCAAAACGCAGCCGTCTTACTGCGCATACCTTTTACCACCTTACCGGCATAGTGGAAGATAATCCCTCTGCACATCAACTCTTCCCCGATGGGAGCGATCAGCACACTCACAATGATGATCAGCGGATCGCTTCCAAGTCCTGCCGCCTCCATCAACTCCTCGTACTGTTGTATCACATCCGGCACGATAAATTCCGCCGATGACAAAAGTCCCGTCGCCGCAACACACATGCCAAACCCTATGAGCAGAGTCGCCGCAAGGCCTTTTCCGGTAAAGATTTTCTTGGGACTGACCAGCTTTGGCCTGCCGCATCCATAATAATACCAGGTCGCACACATCACCAAGCCTACCGCCTGATAACAGGCCGTAACGATAGTCAGGCTGTCCGTCATGGTCTGCATCACATGCAGCGTCATCTGCTCCGCATCCATCACACCGGTATTGGCCATCTGTATTCCTACCATGATACCATCAAGGAACACCACCGCAAACACCAACACAATCTGTAGCGCAAAGCTGGCAACCACCGGCAGTACGGCAAGCGCAAGCCAACCCACCTTTTTCCAAAAGTTTTTCAACGTAATCCTCATTTCTGAGCGACTTGTCGCGAAGAGGCGACGAGAAATTCGCGACTGTCTGCCCTTCCTTTGAACTATACGGTCAGATCAAATCTGCCGCCCGCGGTCTGTGCGCCCGTAGCCTTGATGCTGTCCCAATTCACACTGTTGATCTTCTCTAAAAGCTCCTCAGCGCTCCCTGCCTCCACGCGTGTGCGCTTGACAGTGCCCTGTGCCGCCAGACCCAGACGCTCCTCAGCTTCCTCTTTCGCCTCCACCTTCTTGTCCTTGGCAGCCTGCTCCTTCTTGTCAGCTCTCGCCTGTTCGATGCGCTCACGCTGCTTCTCGGAAGATTTCTCCAACTCCGCAAAGAAGGAGACATTGCCGTCGTTGTCGAAGGTCATGCCGACATGCTTGACTTCATCAGCCTTGTCGCCCAACTTCTCAAACATATCGCCCAACTGATTCAAAGCGCCGTCCAGCTTGCCCAGATACTCTTCCTTCACCTTGTCGTCAGCCGCCATCTCCTCCAGTGTCTCCGGATCAAACAGGGCGCTGTACTCCTTGGTGCCGCGGGAAAGGATATCCTGAGCCTCCTCGTCCGTCTCATAATCCGCCACCATGAAGTCTACATTACTATACTTTTTCTTCATCTCCTCCAGAAGCGCCTTCGCCTTTTGGCTCAACTGCACTGTCTTGGAAGTCTGATCCGCGCTGTCCGTCTTGTCTGCCTTTTTGACGTCGCTGCCGCTCTTTGCCTGGCTGGTCTTGCCATAGTAGCTCTTCTGAAAAACACTGTAGTCCTGATTGATGTTTACTGCCATACTCTCATCCTCCATGATCTTTTTTGTGAAATCCGTTTCCGGTAAACCTTATATAACTTATATCGGCTCTCTGTCTGCCAAAATTAACCCTTCCGATCCTCATTTTATCATCCTTCGACGATCAAATATCTCCCGTCGCCAATGTCAAAAACCTCGTCGGCTTCCAGAATCTCATCATCCATGGCGCCTTCCAAATCAATCCCCTCGTCCTCAAAATACGCGATCACCTCTTTTACAGAATCCACGACCACAGCCATACATTCCTCCAGAAAGTTCTCCGCCTCCTCCAAAGTCTCCGCCACGGGTTCCGGAAAGAGCTGGGACTGATCTCGCAAAAAGGCCTCCAGCACCGCATCATCAAACTCACGCATACACATACCCTCCTCAAAATAAAAACTTATGTTCAACTTATGCTTTGTTGATGTCCTTTACTGATATACTACCACGATATCCCGCCACGTCAAGACCGTACTTATATTTTTTATATCCATTCTCTGATTTCCTGATAGAGACGCCCCACAGGCAGTCCCACCACATTGTTGTAATCCCCGTTAATACCGCTGATATAGCGGGCGCACATGCCCTGTATGCCATAGGCGCCCGCCTTGTCAAGCGGATCTTTTGTGGCCACATACGCCGCGATCTCCTCCTCGCTCATGGGATAAAATCTCACGCGGGTCATCTCATAAAAACTCCTGCGGACGGTCTCTGCCGCCCTTTCCGCCCGATACAAAAGCGTCACGCCTGTGTAGACTTCGTGTTCTCTCCCCTGCAGCCGCCCCAACATGGCAGCCGCCTGTCCGGAATCTTTCGGCTTGCCCAAAATCTCTCCGTCACACGCCACCACCGTGTCCGCTCCGATCACAAGAAGTCCATCCGCCTCTTTGGACAGCTCTAAAAATACCGCCTCCGCCTTCTGCCCGGAGAGCGCCTGCACTAACAGGTCGGGAACCTTCATATCCGCCTTTTCCTCCACATCGCTGACGTGTACCTGAAATTCCACGCCGATCTGCTGCAACAATTCCCGCCTCCTGGGAGAGGCGGAGGCCAATATCACTCTCACACCCTCACGCATCATGCTGCACCTCCGGCACGAACACCCTGGGGTTTGGCTCCCGCTCCGCCTTCACACTCTTCACTAACGCCACGGCCTCCTCGCAGGACGCCTTCTGGGAGTCAAACACTAACTTTCCTCTCTTGTCCACCTTCTCGTAAGTGCCATCCGGCTGCAAAATAGAAGCCTTGACCGTATCCCGCAGTTGATCCTGTAAAATATGCAGCAGCTTTTCCTTCAACTCGGGTTGTTCCACCGGAAACAAGATCTCCACCCGCCGTTCCAGATTCCTTGGCATCCAGTCCGCGCTCCCGCAATATATTTCGTAACGCTCGTTATTTTCAAAATAAAAGATGCGGCTGTGCTCCAAAAAATTGCCCACGATAGAGCGCACCGTGATATTCTCGCTCACCCCGGGGACGCCCACCTTCAGACAACAGATCCCTCTCACGATCAGATGGATCTCCACACCGGCCGCGCTGGCCTCATACAACGCGGCGATGATATCCTGATCGCACAGGGAATTCATCTTGGCTATAATCTTGGCGGGCCGCCCCTCTAAGGCATACTTCCGCTCCCTGTCGATCATCTGTAAAAAGCGGTCTTTCAGCCACAGCGGCGCCAAGGAAAGCTTGTTCCAAAACACCGGCTCCGAATAACCCGACAACATGTTGAACACCGCCGTCGCGTCCTCCCCGATCATCTCTGCACAGGTAAACAATCCCACATCCGAATAGATTTTGGCAGTCGCGTCATTGTAATTGCCGGTTCCCAGATGCACATATCTGCGGATGCCGTCCTCCTCCCTGCGCACCACCAGCGTGATCTTACAATGGGTCTTGAGTCCCACCAGTCCGTAGATCACATGACAGCCTGCCTTCTCCAACATTCTCGCCCAGACGATATTGTTCTCCTCGTCAAATCTCGCCTTCAGCTCCACCAGCACAGTCACCTGTTTGCCGTTCTCCGCAGCCTGGGCCAGAGCGGCGATGATGGGGGAATGGCCGCTGACCCGATAAAGCGTCTGCTTGATCGCCAGCACTTTAGGATCCCTCGCCGCCTGTCTGATGAAATCCACCACTGGCGCAAAAGTCTGGTAGGGATGATAGACCAGAATATCTCCCTGCCTGATCACTTCAAACATATCACACTCTGGCGGAAAAGCCGGCACGGACTGAGGCTCGTACTTCGGTGCCTTCAGCTTGTCAAATCCCTCCAAGCCGTAGACTTTCATCAACACGGTCAGATCCAGCGGTCCGTCTATGGTATAGATCTGTGAGTCCGCCACATTCAGTTCTTTCTTCAAGAACTTTAGCAGCCTCTTGTCCATTCCGTCTTCCACTTCCAGACGGATCGCCTCACCCCACTGACGCTTTTTTAGCTGCCGCTCAATCTCTTTGAGCAGATCCGCCGCCTCGTCCTCCTCTATCGTCAGATCGGCGTTGCGCATGATGCGGTAGGGATGCGCGCAGATAATATTGTAATTCAAAAACAATTTGTCGATATTGCGCTCTATGATCTCCTCCAGGAAAATCACCTTTTTCGTCTTGCCCTCAGTAGGAACCGGCACGATACGGCTCAGCACTCCCGGCACCTGCACCGTGGCAAATTCCAGCTCCTTCTCCCCGCCTTTTCCTCTGACCATGGCGCCGATATTGAGCGTCTTGTTCCTGATCAGCGGAAACGGCCGCGAGGAGTCCACCGCCATGGGCGTGAGCACCGGATACACATTGTCCGCAAAGTACTGATCGATATATGCCGCCTCCTCCGCCGTCAAATCCTCGTGGCGGCGGATAATGTGCAGTCCGCTCTTCTCAAGCTGAGGCAGCAGAGAACGATTGTAAGTGGAATATTGCAGATCCACCAGCTTGTGGATGGCGATCTCCAATTCCTTGAGCTGCTTGGCGGGCGTCAAACCGGACAGATCCGGCTTTTCGTATCCCGCATGTTCCATATCCTTCAGGGAAGCCACCCGTATCATAAAAAATTCGTCCAGATTGGAGGACACGATGCTCAAAAACTTCAACCGCTCAAACAGCGGATTGTGCTTGTCCCTCGCCTCCCCCAACACTCTGTGGTCAAACTGCACCCAGCTAAGCTCTCTGTTGGTGTAGAGCGCCGGACTTTTGAAATCAATTTCTCCCATAAATCTCATCCCTTCTAAAATACCTTTTTCTGCTTTAACACCGGTCTGATACTGAACACCTCCATGAAAAAGTCGGCATTGTGCTCAAAGCTGTTCCGCTCCAGCGTGATATCTTCCAAAGTCTCCACCGTCAGCACAAGCTCATTGTCCTGCACAAACGCCTTGACTCCTTTCAGTTTCTGCCTGTGGCTGCGGTCCAGACTTCCCGCAAGCCGCAAAATGGCGGTCAGTTTCGCCACCTTCAAATAATCCTCCCGCTCTAAACCAGAGGCCGGCCCCTGCTGCCCATAGTAGACAAAGGGACTTCTGTGGAACAGCACCATATTGGCTATGATCGTGCGCTCCACGTGGGAGAGGCCAATGATCTCCGTGGCCATTACAATGTTGTAGGAAGTCTCCCCAATATTGGACATACTGATGTATTTGCCACAATCCTGCAGGATTGTGGCGATCTCAAGGTAAAGCCGCTCTCGCTTTCCCAACCCGTGTACCTTCTTCATGCTATCAAAAATAGTGCCTGTTATTTTTTCCAGCGTCTCCGCTCGCTTCCTGCTGCCCATATAACGCTTGCTGATATTGTAGGCGCATGCCACGATATCCCGCTCAAAATCATGCTCTCCCTTGAGCATCTTATTTTTCTCCGCATACTCATAAGCGATACCGTCGCACAGCGTGACGCCGGGCGCCCAGATATACGCAGCATCCATCAATTTTGCGATGCGGCTGACCAGTATGGCGCTGATAAAGGTGAGCGGCACCTTCTCCACCGGCATGTCCAGCGTTTTGGCCGCCTGCACAAAATTGCCGCCCGCCATCAGATCTTTGAGCTTTTCAAACTTCTCCCTGTCGATCATCGCCTTCCTGTCGTCCCCCTGCGCCTGACGCACCACCCAGGGCGAGATATAATCGTCCACCACGATAATATTTTTGATACCGCCCTCCTTGAGATACAGCTTTTTGTAAGTGGAGAGCTGGGCGGACGCAAGCTCGTCGATCAGCTTTTCAATCTGGGCGCTGCCCACGTTCAGATGATGTAAGATCTCCTGCAGCCGCAGCACACCGATCCGAAGATTCTGTGTAGACACCAGCGTGTCATTGTCAAAAAGGGAAATCTGGATACTGCCGCCGCCAATATCCACAATCGCAGTCTTTTCCTCGATGATGCGCCGGAAGCTCTCCCCTCTGGACGCCACCGATTTATAATCCAGAAACCGCTGCTCGGAATTACTTAAAATCTCTATCTTGATGCCTGTGCGCTGCTCGATCTTATCCAACACAATAGCAGTATTTTGAATTTCCCTGATGGCGCTGGTGCCGTATGCCCGATAAGCCTCTACCTTGTAAGTCTTCATCACTGCGCAGAACCGCTTGAGCACGCGGCACAGCTCGTCTATCTTTTCATTGCTGATCTTGCCGTTCGCATAGGATTCACTGCCCAGATCAAGACTCAGCGTCATGGAGTCGATCACTCTCATTCGATTTTTCCCGCCAAATTCAAAAATCTTCATGGCCATCTCATAACTGCCCACATCTATGGCTGCAAAAGTCTTTACGCTCATACCTTCCTCCCTTTCCGTGCCTTCACTCGCCCATCTGCGAACCCAAAAGATAGTCGATAAACTGCTGTGCAGTCCTGCCGGATAGTCCGCCGTGGGCAAGCTCCCACTTGTTCGCCGCAAGATATAGCTCCTCCTCGGGCATCTCGATCCCGTGACGGCGCGCCAGTGTGCTCACAATCTCCTGAAACAGCTTCTTGTCCGGCGCTCCAAAATAAATGGTGACGCCGAAACGATAGGCCAGGGAAAGTTTCTCCTGCACGGTATCGCTGGTGTGCATATCCTCTCGGATCTCCTCCTTGTCGCTGTAATTCTCCCGAATCAGGTGACGGCGGTTAGAAGTGGCGTAGATCAACACATTCTCCGGCTTTTTTTCCAGTCCGCCCTCGATCACCGCCTTCAGATACTTGTACTCTGTCTCAAACGCCTCAAAACTCAGGTCGTCCATATAGATGATAAACCGATAATTTCTCTGTTTGATCTGACTGATCACTTGACTCAGATAGGGAAACTGATGTCTATATATCTCAATGACACGCAGTCCCCTTGGGTAATATTCATTGGCGATCGCCTTGATGCTGGAAGATTTGCCGGTGCCCGCGTCCCCGAAGAGCAGACAGTTATTGGCGCGTCTGCCGCTCACAAACGCCTCCGTATTTTCTATCAGCTTGCCCTTGGCCGCCTCATACCCCACCAGATCGTCCAGCCGCACATGGGCGATATTCAAAATAGGCTCCACTTTCACATTCCCTTTTTCATCGCACGCTACCCGAAAAGACTTGTGCAGCCCGAATTTTCCCACGCCGTACTCCTTGTAAAACTGCGCCAGCGTGCTCTTCATCTCCCAGGGCGTGCGGTCTTTTCCCAACTTTTCCGCCAACTCACAGATACGCGCGCAGATTCTTTGGTTGTACACTTTACTCTCCCGACGGCTGCACACATAATTTTGCGTCAGCAGAAACTCCGGCGCACGAAGCGCCTGACACATCGGGACAAAATCATAGCAGAAAAGCTCCTGTATGATCGCCAGGTCGTGCAGCACAGCCTCGTCGATGGTACCCTCTGCCTCATCCCGCATCTCACACCCAAGGCTGTAACTATTCTCATGGTTCACCAGAAAAAGCGTCAGCAGACAGTGCCACAGATTGCCGTGAAAACCATAAGTCCCCGCCATCTCAATCAGCTCATGGATGCAGCCAAAGAGCGTCTCCGCCATCTCCTGTCTGACTAAGGCACTCTGGTCTGCCCCCGTATCTTTTAACAATTCCTCATAGGAAGATATCAGCTCCGCCATATCCCATATCAGCCTGCCGTCCTTCGCGCGGTCTTCTTCCGACGCTTCCTCCGATTTCATCCGATATACGATCAACTCTCTCTGTCTCATCATCACACACCTACCCGTCTCTTTCCTATTTATACTCACTAACGATTAGATTTTCCTTTCCACACAGTGCATATTGCCCGATTATGTGACATGCGCTGTGCGGAAATTGGAAAAACTTAACATTAGTTAGTATTAAACTCTCACAGCACTCAGTAATTTCCCAGGATCTTCATGTTGCGCGCCTCGTCCCGCAGTCCCCGCAGCGCGTTTTTCACGGCGCTGTCCGCCAGATTCCCCTCGAAATCTACAAAAAAGCGATATTCCCAGTTGCGCCCCTCTATGGGACGACTCTCGATCTTGGTCATGTTCAGATTGTTATAGATGAAATGGGACAGCATATGATAGAGCGAGCCGCTCTCGTGCGGCACCTCAAAACATATACTGATCTTTGTGGCGTCCTGCCTGAAAATTTTCTGGTTCGTCACCACGATAAAGCGGGTGGAGTTGGATCCCGAGTGATTCACACCCTTTTTCAACACTTCCAGGCCATAGACCTGCCCCGCATACTCGCTGGCGATGGCAGCCTGCGTCTTATCCTGCTCGTCCGCCACTTTCTTGGCGGCAAAAGCATTGTTCTGCATACTGATCTGCTTCCAGTCATAATCTGCGAGATAGCGGGAACTTTGCATCAGAGATTGGGGATGGGAATACACGGTGCGGATATCCGAGACCGCGCTCCCCTTAACGCCCAACAGACAATGCTCGATGCGAATGATCTGTTCTCCCACGATATAATTCTCAAACTCCACCAAGAGATCATAGATCTCATTGACGATCCCCGCTGTGGAATTCTCTATGGGAAGCACGGCAAAATCCGCGCTGCCCTCGTCAATGGCGCTCATAGCGTCCCTGAAAGTATCCACATGAAAGCTTATGACATCCTGCCCGAAATATTGCACCATGGCCGCTTGGGAGTACGCGCCCTCCGCGCCTTGAAATACCACCCTGGCCTGCCTGACGTCCAACTCCTCCACGCCGATAAAGGGGGGTTTCCCCTGACCGCCTCTCTCCGTCAACATCTGATACTGCAATTTCCGGCTCATGGACATGATCTGCTCGAAAAGCTCTTCCACTCCCTTGCCGTTGAACTCATTGTGCGTGAGACTTCTGACCTTGGCGAGCTTCTCCTGCTCCCGCTGCCTGTCATAAACCTTTTTCCCCGCACCGATCTTGTATTCCGCCACCTGTCCGCAGACTTCCATCCGCTTCTCGTACAATTCCACGATCTGTGTATCGATCTGATCCAACTGCGCCCTCAACTCTCGTAAATCCATATATTTTTCTCCCTCTTTTCACCACCGCCCGCCAGTTGCCTCCCGCGCGGCGGAAGCTAATTTCTCACAAAACTTTTCATCGTCAATAACATAGACATACATCTTGTGGCAAAAGTATGTCGAAGAACGTGCATAGAATTTTTATTTTGTCACAATAGTAAAATAATGCTGTATTATACGCACTCTGGCCAATTAGATTTTCACCTTGATACAGTTAAATATAATACCATATAAAGGCTCAAAAGTCTATATTTATAGTTCTAATACTTTATGCTCCTGTACTCCCAAAACCACCGTTTCTGACACCATCTGCATCATCAACCTATACAAAACTCATTCCGCTTTTCAAAGCAATCATCTTGCCTTCATTGGTGTCATTAGTTGCTCTTATAAAAATTGCTGCTGGTTAGTATAGACCTACTGATACAAGTGTGATACAATGGCCTTATCAGAATCAGTAGCGACAACTTTAAATTTAAGGAGGGGCAAAAATGATCATTGGTTTTATTTTTTGGAGTATCATTGCGGCGTTATTTTTAGGAATAGGCATTAGCGGATTAAAGTCAAAGGAAGCCGTCGGCTTTTTCACTTTTGTAAAAGCGCCTATAGTGAATGACGTGAAAAAATACAATCATACCGTTTCAATGCTTTGGTTTGCAGGAGCCGTTCTCCTTGAAATGATGGGGATCCCCTTACTCTTTTTTGAGCAAAATTCGCCCATATTCCTTCTCGTGGTTTTGGGTGTGATTGCTTTGGTGATTGGAATGATGGTCGGTTATATGATAGTTGAGAAAAAGTATTCAAAGGTATGATATTGTATATTTATGATGAAAATTGTAGGGTATTTAAAAATAGCCTCCGGAAAGAAGTGACTATATGCCACAACATAAGTTTGTTTCAAAGGAACCAATCGACAGAGGTTGGTCGAAAGATAAAAAATACTGTGTCACAGATGAGCAAGGCAACAAGTTCTTGCTTCGTATTTCTCCAATGGACCAATATGAACAAAAGAAAAGGGAATATGAGCTTATGCGTCAGGTGGCGGCTCTCGGTGTTCCCATGTGCAGACCCTTGGAGTTTGGCATGTCTGACGAAGGCGTTTACTCGATTCAAACATGGATCGACGGTGTTGACGCGCAGGAAAACGCGCACAACCTCACAGGTGAGGAGCAATACTCTTACGGTTTTGAGGCAGGACGCATCCTAAAAGATATTCACAAAATTCCTGCTCCTGAAGGAATAGAGGATTGGGAGGTCTATTTTAACCGTAAAGCAGACCGCAAAATCAAGATGTATGAAGAATGTCCTGTCAAGTATGAAAAGGGACAAACGTTCATCGATTACATTAACGCTCACAGAGACTTACTTAGCGGTCGCCCCCGAACCTATCAGCACGGAGATTATCATATCGGCAATATGATGATCGGCAGCGATAGACGACTCTACATCATTGACTTTGACAGAAATGATTTCGGAGATCCGTGGGAAGAGTTTAACCGCATTGTTTGGTGCGCTCAAACTATCCCTTTGTTTGCAACCGGAATGATAAACGGATACTTCGATAATAAAGTCCCCGTGCAGTTTTGGGAGCTGCTCGCGCTTTATATCAGCAGTAATACTTTATCTTCTGTGCCTTGGGCAATCCCTTTTGGCGATGAGCAAATTCAAGTTATGATAAAGCAAGCAAATGATGTGTTGCGTTGGTATGATGATATGCAAAACCCCGTTCCGACTTGGTACAAGGGAGTTCTATAAGAGACCTCTGCAAACATCTATTCCTTAATCCGATCTATTTCAGTAAGATTCACACCAGAAGAATTAAGTATCACTTTTAGATCAATATATCTTTCTTTCATTGCCTTGTATACTTCTGTGTCTTTCCCTGCCAACAACATATAACGTTGTATTCTGGAAAATTCTTCCACTGTTATTTTTAACATTTCACCTTCCGCCATATTTCATACCTCCCACTTATTGATACCTTTATTATATCGGGTTATATAACATTTTCAAGCATTTATCCACACTCGTTTATGTCAAGGTAACAGAATGTTGTACATCTGCTAAATGTTTGTTATAATTGTGTTTACAAGTCGATCGAGAGCGGAGGCGGCACTTTGTTATTCCACACATTTTCCTCTCAGGATGAGCGAAGAAAATTAAACGGCTCCTGTTTTTTTGAAATACAATTCTGCAGATTGCCCAAAAAGACGGAAGTAGAAAAAATCGTTGCAATAGACAACATCAGGCATTGGCTTGATGATTCCCTCTACGTAAGCGGGGACGACCAAAATATGTTTTTTGAAGCGTATCACTGCATATTTGTCGGCGGTATCTACAACAATTTAGCGACTGGTACAATGGATCTTTATGGAATCAATTACTACAGTCCTGACTTAATTGACATCATAATTACAAAGCTTCAGAAAATGCAGCCGACAGATTATGAAAAACTTGTCGCATGGTTGAACACAGCGAAAAAATATAACGGCTTTTACCTATTAGGAATATAGATTATGCATCACTCTCAAGGAAACGCCCAAACAAGAGCGAAAGCCTATCCTCGTCAAGCGGATGATCTCCCCGCCATCCGGCAAGCGGCTGCACAACATCCGACCTTGCGCTGCCGGACATTTTGATCTGACATCTCTGCTGAAACGTCACAAACCCGTCATATAAAGGTTTGACATAGGGATTGGGCATAATCCCCAATTCGGCAAGCGTTATCAGTTGACCGCGAAACCTGTATTTTTCATAATGGGGGACGACTTTCGCCTTTCGGATCCGCTGCTCCAGTTTCCCGGGTGTTTCCCCCGAGGGTGCATTTCTGATCAAATCAATTACGTCGCAAAAGATTTGCATATCCTTTTTGGTGGGAACACAGGGCGGTAATTCCGAAAATTCCTGCAGTTCAACAAGGGATTTATCCCACATTTCATTCCATGAATATCCCCAATAATTCCGAAATATTTCCTCCCCTTTCTGAACCCATCTCTTTTTTGACATGGAACAGATTGCGCAAATATTTCCGCCTTCTTGAAAGGGGGTAAAGGTATGTTCGGGAACCGCCTTTGCAAACAGATAACTGAGAATGGGTTGTCTCCCTCTGGGAAAGCTGGAAAATCCGCACAAATAAGCGGCCAGAAGATTCTCCAGGGTCAGGTTGGCATGGCGCAGAATCTCTTTGTATCCCTGTACACATTCGTCATGCGAATACTCTGCAATTTCATTGACCGGATATCCGCTGGCAAGCAAATAGTCCAATTCCTCCCAGGACAGCGGATCCAGCGCATATATGGTTACTTTTTTATCACAATCAAATCTGTCCCCGTTCTTGATTATGTGCTGATATCCGTTTTCATCTTTTTCATACTTTTTCTTACAATATACTTTTTTTAAAATCCGAAACAGTCGATCATCCATCTCCGATTATCCGCCTTTTTACAGAATCACAGTTCTCCAACGCAAGCTCGCGGGAAACATATGTATACATCTATCATACCACCTTTTTGGCTGCATCTCCAGAGTATTTTAAAGTTTGCATGTATTCCGGCCATATTATATAATAAGTTCAAAAGACCATAATTTACAAGATACGGAGGATTTTACAGGACACTCTCACGAAAAAATAACAAAGGAGATCTATGTAAAATGAAAACCATCCGACTTTGGCGCGCTTCTTTTGCTGTCATCATCTGCCTGCTATTGTCCGCCTGCTCTGAGATATCGGCGGATTTTTCTGCGAGCCTTTCTTCCGAGGCCACGCAGGATGCGAATGTCCCCAAACCTTCGCAGACATCCGCGCCCGTATCCGCGGAAAGCGCCTTTTCTATAGAGGATATCCTTCCTTACACAGATCACCCCTTTGTCGTAGTCAACGATAATATCCCCTATTTTTTTGAGAGCGATCTTTCTACGGAATCATTTGAATCTTACAGTGATTTAGATGAATTGGGGCGCTGTGGGGCCGCGTATGCCAATATCGGCGTAGACATTATGCCCACACAAGAACGCGAGGAAATCGGACAAATCAAACCCTCCGGCTGGCACTTGATCAAATATGACAATATCATTGGAAAATACTTGTATAATCGCGGCCACTTAATCGGTTATCAATTATCGGGCGAAAATGCCAATGAAAAAAATCTGATCACAGTTACGCGCTATATGAATGTGGTCGGAATGTTGCCATTTGAGAATCTGGTCGCAGACTATGTAAAGGAAACCGAAAATCATGTTCTATATCGCGTCACCCCTATTTTTGAGGGAGACAATTTGCTGGCCTCCGGCGTTTTGATGGAGGCGCAGTCGGTTGAAGACAATGGAGAGGGCGTACTATTTTGCGTCTATGTCTATAACGTTCAACCCGATATCATAATTGATTACGCTACCGGTGAGAGCTGGCAGGCTCCGGCGACCTCATCAGTTCCTGACGCTGCTCCATCACAGGCTCCGGAAACCTTACCGGTTCCTGCATCGGAACAACAGGTTCAACAAACAGAAGAACCGCAGGGGATAGATTATATTTTAAACACGAATACGCATAAGTTTCACTATCCTTCCTGCGACAGTGTTGATGAGATGCGTGACAAAAATAAATGGGCATATACCGGCAGCCGAGAGGACATCCTCTCGATGGGATATGAACCCTGCAAAAGATGTAATCCGTAGGGTCTACTTGTCGGCAGCCTTCGTCTGTGCTTTTGTCGGCGCTCCTTGTCCGCAGCCGCCGCTCTTGTAGTTTTCTTAAGTTTCCCCCAGCCGAAATGCCCTGCTGTATTCCAGCCGCTCCTTCATAATCCCTTCCGCGCCCTCCTCCGTGGGCAAATAATATCTCCTGTCCTTGAGGCTGTCCGGCAGACAGGTCATGCGGGCAATTTTTTCTTCGGTATCGTGTGCATACAGATACCCTTCTCCGTAATGCAGCTCTTCCATCAATTTGGTGGGCGCATTGCGGATATTGAGGGGCACAGGTTCGGAAAGCTGGGCGATCGCATCCTTCTTTGCCGTCTCGTAAGCTGCGTATAAAGCGTTGGAACGGGGCGCCAGAGACAGATACACCACCGCCTGTGTCAGATTGACATTACACTCCGGCATCCCGTTAAAATGACATGCCTGATAAGCGGCAACCGCAACCTGCAATGCCTGACTGTCCGCCAACCCGATATCCTCGCTGGCAAAACGGATCAATCTGCGGGCGATGTAGAGCGGATCTTCGCCCGCCTCCAACATACGCGCCAGCCAATACACCGCCGCGTCCGGATCGGAATTGCGCATGGACTTGTGCAAAGCGGAGATCAGATTGTAATGCTCCTCACCATTTTTGTCATACAAAAGCGTGTTCTTCCCCAGACATTGCTCCAAGGTCTCTTTCCCAACACGCACCGAACCGTCGGAAGAAATCTCTCCGTTTAGCACAGCCATCTCCAGGGTATTCAGCGCGGTGCGGGCGTCTCCGTCGGCAAAGGAAGCAATGACTGCGAGCAGTCCTTCCTCCATGTGCACGGTACTGTTTCCAAATCCGCGCTTATCGCTTAACGCGCGGGAAAGCATGTCCGTCAGATTCTCGTCCGTCAGCGCTTTTAAGACAAACACCTTGCACCTTGACAAAAGAGCGGCATTGATCTCAAAGGAAGGATTCTCCGTGGTGGCGCCGATCAGCGTGATACTGCCCTTTTCCACATAAGGAAGAAACGCGTCCTGCTGCGCCTTGTTAAACCGGTGTATCTCGTCCACAAAACAGAGGGTGCGTGTGCCAAAGACACGGTTTTCCTCCGCCTGTCGCATGATCTCTTTGATCTCCTTGATGCCGCTGGTCACAGCGCTGAAATTTACAAAGTCGGACTTGGTGCGGTTGGCGATGATCCTGGCAAGTGTGGTCTTGCCTACGCCGGGCGGCCCCCAAAAGATCATAGACGGGATTGAGTCCTTCTCCAACATCATCCGCAAAATCTTCCCTTTTCCCAGCAAATGTTCCTGCCCCATATAATCATCCAAATCCTGCGGGCGCATCCTGTCCGCCAGCGGCGTCCGCACAAGAGAAAAATCATTCTGCGTATCAAAAAGAGAAAGTTGATTCATCGCGTCTGCACCTTCTTCCGTGTACTTATCTTGTATACTTATTCTGTCTATCGCCTCTGCCACAGCAGCATATTGTCTTGAAATACCGCATCCACCCTTCCGGTATCTTTCAGCCAGGAGAGATAGGAGCGCACGGTGCTGCCCACCAGCACATATTGCTCAAAATTCATGGTAAGTCCATACCCCGCAAACACTTCCTGCAAAATTTTCTCAAAATGCACAGGCGTTCCGCAGATCGTCAGAATCTTTTCCGCTATTTCGTGCACTTTATCCCTGTTATAGCGGACAAGTTCTCGGATATCCGCCGAAGCATCCGCATGAGCGGGCACGAACATTGCGGCCTCCATCTCTTCCACCCTATCCAAGGTATGCAGATAGGCGTCCACATCATAGATAAAGGAAACCGCATATTTCTCCAACGTCTCCCTGCTGCTCAGACAGTCCGCAAGAAACACCACCCCGTCCGGCATACCAAAACCCACCATATCAAAGAAATGCCCGGGCAGAGGGATCACCTCAATCTCTTTCGGAAAACTTTCATCCGAAAAATCCATCACATCGCTCTCCTGCGCCATCAGAAACTTGTGCCGCAGATCTTTACAGGGATATCCCCCATAGAGGAAAGACGGTTCCAACACCGGATATTTTGTAAATGCCGCCTCAATACCGCCGGAATATATCCTGCATCCGGTCTGCCCCTGCAAGTAACGGTTGCCTCCGATATGGTCTGCGTTGGAGTGGGTATTCAATATGGCCGCCAGATGCCAGCCGTTCTTGTCCAAGATCTGCCTGACCTTCCTCCCCGCATCCTTATCGTTCCCACTGTCGATCAGATAGACATGCTCTTCATCCGCGGCGTAAATACCGATCTTCGCCGGACAGTTGATATAATAACATTTCTCACTGACCTGTACCAATTCATACATATTCCGTTCCTCCTCTGACTGTCCGCACAAAAACACACCCAAAAAATCATAACAAATATACTGTACCACAATCCCCGCCGCCATTCAAGAAGTGTAACAGTTCAGCCCTCCCATTCATAAAAGCGTCTGCTTCGCAGCCGTCGCCGCTTTCGCGGCTCACCTTTTATTTCATGTGAGGGCGCTCCGCTCATCAAATGATATGTAACCTGTGCTTTGTGCGCAAGCGCCCACGCACTGATTACATATCATTTTATGGCTGAACTGTTACCAAGAAGTACACAACCCTCAAAAAAAATCCTTGCAAAAAAATTTTTCCTGTGCTAAAATTCATATCTGTAAAACAGACCCGTGTAATCGGTAGATGTAAGTCCGGCATAGACAAATGCGTGCAATCTATAGTAGTTTAGCTACTGAGGTTGCACGCTTTTTATATGCGAAGGAGGCAGAAACAAAAATGAATCATTTCACAGAAAAAGAAAACAAGATGGCCGTTATGCCGGTAAACAGACTGATGCTAAACATGGGGATCCCCATAATCATCTCCATGATGCTGCAGGCGGTGTACAACATTGTGGACAGCGCCTTTGTGGCCAATATGCAGGGAACGGGCGAAATGGCTTTAAATGCGCTTACCCTTGCATTTCCCATTCAAATGTTAATGGTAGCGGTAGGGGTCGGCACAGGCGTCGGCGTGAACGCCCTGTTGGCCAAAAGTATGGGGCAGGGCGATAAGGAGAAAGCATACAAGACCGCCGGAAACGGTATCTTCCTGGCGTTAGTCATTTATCTTATCTTTTTGCTGTTTGGAATATTTGGCGTGGGAAGTTATATTTCGTCACAGACAAAAAATGCGGTAATCGCACAGATGGCGACCGACTACTTAACCATCTGTTGTGTATGGTCGTTCGGCATTTTGTTCTTTTCCCTGTATGAAAAAGTGCTGCAAGCGACCGGTAAGAGCTTCTATTCTACCATAGCGCAGATCACAGGCGCCGCGACAAATATCATACTGGATCCCATTTTGATCTATGGCTTATTGGGTTTGCCCAAAATGGGCGTACAAGGAGCCGCATACGCGACCGTCATCGGCCAAATTGCCTCGGCGCTTTGCGGTTTCCTTTTTCATATCACCAAAAATAAAGAAGTAACGAATGGTTTGAAATATATAAAACCCTCAAAAAATATCATTCAGGAAATTTATTCGATTGGTTTTGCCGCGATCATAGCGCAGGCACTAATGTCGATCATGACCTATCTGCTCAATATTATCTTTGCTCCGATCGGAGAAAATGTGGTGACTGCGTATGGTTTATATTACAAAATACAGCAGTTTATTCTATTTGCCGCATTTGGATTAAGAGACGCCATCACACCGATCGTTTCCTTTAACTATGGTATGCAGAGCAGGGAACGTGTGAAAGCCGGTATTCAATATGGATTGATCTATACGCTCACGATTATGGCCATCGGCTTGATCGGACTGGAAATATTTTCAGAGCCGCTTGCAGGGATATTTGGTTTATCGGGAGAAACAAAAGCCTTGTGCGTAAGCGCGATGCGCGTCATCTCGATCAGTTACCTGTTTGCCGGCGCAAACATCGCGTTTCAGGGCGTTTTTCAGGCATTGGACAGCGGCTTGGAATCGCTGGTTATTTCCCTGTGCAGACAATTTTTGTTTATCATACCGGTTGCGTTTTTCTTTTCAAAGCTCGTGACAGGCGGTTTTGCAGATACCTGGCTGGTGTGGCTGACCTTCCCCATCGGAGAAGCGCTGACTGTAGTGATAGCGCTTCTCTTTATGAAGAAAATAATGCTTAAGAACCAAAGTTTACCGCACATTCTTCCTGCCGTACAATAACGTCAATCCGCTGGGGAAGTCTCGCTATTTCAGGTATTTCCCTGTCTGGCTTTCTGCATTTTCACAGACTTCCTCCAGCGGCCCTGCCGCAACGATCTTTCCGCCATGAACACCGCCGCCCGGGCCCATGTCAATGATATAATCTGCATTACGAATCACATCCAGATCATGCTCGATCACGACGAGAGTCGCCCCGTTTTGAATCAACCGCTGAAATACCAGAAGCAGCGTCCGTACATCCAAAGGATGCAGACCGATGGTAGGCTCGTCAAAGACAAAAACGGAATCCGACTGTCCGCGGCCCATTTCGCTGGCCAGTTTCAGCCGTTGAGCCTCGCCGCCGGACAAGCTGGGGGTTTCCTCACCCAATGTCAGGTATCCCAGTCCCAGATCATGCAGTACCCGCAGTTTCTTTTCCACCTGGGGAAGGTCTGCACAAGCCGTCAAAGCCTCATCCACGCTCATATCCATCAATTCAGGCAGAGAATACGCCTGCCCGCCTCTCTTGGAAGCACGTTTGACCAGACTTGCCATCTTTGCATATCTGGAACCGCCGCAGTCGGGACAGGGTATTTCCACATCCGGAAGAAATTGAACGTCCAGGCTGATGGAGCCTGTACCGTCGCAGACGGGACACCGCAGCGCACCGGTATTGTAGGAAAAATCGCCTGCCTTATAGCCGCGCTCTTTTGCATCCGGCGTCCTGGCGTATACCTTGCGCAGTTCATCGTGAATATCTGCATAAGTGGCTACCGTCGAGCGCACATTAATGCCGATCGGCGTCGCATCGATCAATTTCACTTTTGCAATGCCCTCCGCAGAAATGGCGCGGACATGCGCCGGAAGCTTTTCTCCCCTGACAGATGCCTCCAAACCGGGGATCAGACTCTCCAAAACCATGGTTGTCTTTCCGGAGCCGGAGACTCCGGTGACAGCGATCAGCCGTCCTTTAGGGAAATCGACCTCCAACGGCTGCACTGTATGGAGCTGCGCGGTGGACAAGTGTATCGTGCCAAGTGCAAAAATCTCATTTGCTGCAAGCCGCTTACGCAGATCAATCCTGTCTTTTCCGGATAGAAACGCTCCGATACGGGAATGGGGATCGTTTCCGATATCCGAAAGATTCCCCTGGGCAATGATCGTCCCGCCGCCTGCCCCCGCTTCCGGTCCCAGTTCGATCAGCCAGTCCGCCCGCGACAAAATATTGGTATCGTGATCGACTAAGAGGATCGAATTTCCATCGGAAAGAAGATCGTTCATAACACCTGCCAGTCCTTCGATGTTGGCTGGGTGCAGGCCAATAGACGGTTCATCCAGCACATACATCACGCCGGTGGTACGGTTGCGCACCGCCCTTGCCAACTGCATCCGCTGCCGTTCCCCCGTGGAGAGAGTGGAAGCCGCACGGTCCAGAGTCAGATAGTCCAATCCCAATTCCATCAGCCGCTTTGCAGCGCTTTGAAAGGATTCACAGATGCTCTCCGCCATGGGACGCATCTCTTCCGGCAAAGACGCCGGAATACCTGACACCCAGTCTACCAGATCCGCCAATGTCATGGCGCACGCTTCCGCCAGAGAAATATTTCTCAGCAAAGGGGCGCGGGCGGCATCGCTAAACCGCGTACCGCCGCAGTCGGGACATACATCCTCCTTTAAAAATTTGGCCACCCGCTTCATGCCCTTTTCATCCTTCACTTTGGACAGCGCATTTTCCACGGTGTAAATGGCATTAAAGTAGGTAAAGTCCATATCGCCCGCCGCACCGCTTGTCTTGTTTTGATAGATGATATTTTTCTTCACAGCAGGACCGTGGAATACGATGTCCCGCTCCTGTTTTGTCAATTCCGAAAAAGGCACATCTGTCCGCACTCCCATCTCGCGGGCAATATCTTTCATCAACGACCACATGAGCGTCTGCCACGGTGCGACCGCGCCTTCGTCAATGCTGATCGATTCATCCGGCACCAGTGTGGACTCGTCCACCGTGCGAACGATCCCTGTGCCATCGCACCGCCTGCACGCGCCTTGACTGTTAAAGGCCAGCTCTTCCGCTCCAGGCGCAAAAAAGTGTTCACCGCAAACAGGACAGATCAAATCCTGCCCTGCGGCCACACGCAGAGAAGGTTCCAGGTAATGCCCGTTCGGGCAGCGGTGTTTGGCCAGTCGGGAAAACATAAGCCGCAGACTGTTCAAAAGCTCCGTACCTGTGCCGAATGTACTGCGAATCCCCGGAACACCCGGGCGTTGCCGCAGCGCAAGCGCAGCAGGGACATACAAAACATCGTCTACCCGCGCTTTTTCCGCCTGTGTCATGCGCCTCCTCGTATAAGTGGACAAGGACTCCAAATACCGCCTGGAGCCTTCCGCATATACAATCCCCAGCGCCAACGAGGATTTTCCGGAGCCGGAGACGCCGGCAATGCCCACAATTTTGTGCAAAGGGATGTCCACATCAATATTTTTCAGGTTATGTACCCGCGCGCCTCGCACCTTAATATGCGTGGGTTCCTGCTTCACTTGTTCGATTTGTTCCATCTTGCATATTCCTCTTGTTGCTTGAAATCATGCCCTTGAATTTATTCTTTTCCCTGACGCTTAGCTCTTAATTTTTCAATCTGCTTTTCTGCGTCAGATTTTGGTGTATTATAAAACAAAAGTTTTTCTTCAACCGTAAAATCAGAACTAATTTCCAGTGTATTTAACATTATTCCTCACCTCCTAATAATACAGATGGATTCATGATATCAATATCTTTATAGCTTTCAAGATGCGTGATTGCCCTAATCTTCTTAGACTATATTATACGCTGTCCTTTCTAAAAAGTATAGCAAGATTTCATACCGCTTAATCCTCAAAAGTATCCCCTCCTCACAATCCTGATCATAATGTTAGTTAGTATGAGGATCACATATCATTGTCGGATGATATACTTTTTGGAATTGTGGGATACAGGAGCATAGGTTACAGAGAATACTTTCTGTAACCTATGCTCCGTCACTAGAGTCCCCAAGTCGAAACCACAATCCCTTTATGACTGAATCGTTACATTACTATGGCAGATTCTAACCTCCTGTGATAAAATAATCGTTAGCAGGCTACAACAGCGAAACCCAAACTGCTATGACTCACTGTCTATAAACGAGGTGCAAAATGCGTATACTATATGTGTCAGACTTGGATGGAACCTTATTGCAAAGCAACGAGAGAACCTCCGAATATACCAACAATGTAATCAATCGTCTGACGGAAAGCGGAATGTTGTTTTCTTATGCCACCGCCCGTTCATTGATCACCGCCAAAAAAGTGACAGGGGGAATAAACGCTAAGATTCCTCTGATCGTATACAACGGCGCTTTTGTGATCGATAATCTCACAGAGGATATTCTGATCGCAAACTATTTTGACGACGGAATCAATCTTGTGTTGGACGATCTGTTTGCAAACAAGGTGTATCCCATTGTCTATGCATACATAGACGGCAAAGAGAAATTTTCCTTTGTTCCCGCGTTATGCTCCGACGGCATGAATCAGTTTCTTGACAGCAGAAAGGGAGATATCCGCACCAATGCGGTGCGGACAATAGATGATCTGCGGCAGGGAAATATTTTCTATCTCACTTGTATTGACGAACCCGAAAGGCTGAAACCCTTGTACGAAAAATACAAGGGTTCCTACCATTGCGTTTATCAGAGAGATCTTTATACCAAGAAACAGTGGCTTGAAATCATGCCCCTGAACGCTTCCAAGGCAAATGCGATCAAGCGGTTACAATCCCTTTTACAATGCGAGAAGCTGGTCGTGTTTGGCGACGGCAAAAACGATATGGATATGTTTGAACTGGCGGACGAGAGCTATGCCGTTCAAAATGCCCATGAAGATTTGAAAAAAATCGCAACCTCCGTTATCGCCTCAAATGATGAGGACGGCGTCGCAAGATGGCTTGAGGAAAACGTTGTAAGTACCTGACCGAAATGTAGGTACTTGCAATTATTTTGACACATGCTATAATTTTAAACAAACCCAATCACAACACAAGCGAGGTAGCGAAATGAAGAAAGATTTAGGATTAGTGCAGGCAGTTTTCCCAATGCCCGTGCTGATGGTCTCCGCATATGACGAGAACGAAAAAGTCAATGTGATGAACGTAGCATGGGGCCAGATCTGTGATGATGACAAGATCATTCTTTTTATCGGCGAAGGCAAAAAGACCTGGCTCAACATTCAGGCGAGCAAAGCCTTTACGGTCTCCCTTGCCGATGAGGAGCATGTGGATGTGGCAGACTTTTTCGGTATCGCATCCGGAAATAAGATCAATGATAAGTTCGAGCGGACCGGATACCATGCTGTGAAAAGCGACAAGGTTCACGCCCCCATCATCGAGGAGTTTCCGGTTGTGATGGAGTGCGAGCTGCTTGAGTTCCTTGAGACAAAGTACGTCTCTGGAATTGTGGGAAAGATCGTCAATGTAAAGGCAGAGGAAAAAGTGCTTTCTGAAAACGGAAAAGTGGATCCTGTAAAGTTAAAGGCGCTCACATTCGACCAATTCCAGCACGGTTATTATACAACGGGCAAAGAAATTGCAAAAGCATGGAACGCCGGAGCGGAATTGATGAAGGGAAAGCGGTAACTCACGGTTGATTGGGTAGCTCTCCGCCAGGAACGGCTGCCCTTGACTGCTTCCCTGTACCAATCAACACCCTTTTCCCACAAAAAGCAAACCCATATTTTCGTATGCGTTCTCTCGGAATCCCTTTTGCCACAAGGCTCGCCTGATATTCTTTCTCCTCTATCTGTCTCAATGCCGCACGAACCGTATCGGACAATTCCTTTTCTTCTATATCCTGCACTTTAAATTCCAGGATCATCGCATCGTTTTCCATTGCCAAAAACTTCGTCCGCGGTTCCAGCACCACATCATATCGGCCAAAACCGCTCTCTCTGTTGGATGTGATTACATATCTGTCAGCCAATTCCACCATAAGTCCTAATACAAAACCATGATAAAACCGCTCCGGTTCTTCCTCAGACGGTTTGTGGCCTGTATCAAAATAGCTGAATGTCTGAAGCGCGATCTTATTCATATAAATATTCATTGCCTTTACATCGTCATCCAGCAATGCTTGTACAAATGCATTATGAATCCTGCGACATTCCCCAAACCATCCCTCGATCATTCGTTCAAACATCATCTGAACTTCCATATTTGTCAGCTTCAGGACATATTCCGCCTTTCTGCGCACCTGGTTCAATTCATAACTGATCACTTTTAAATACCCGCTTGCGAGCAGCAAACTCCACACAGCTAAATCTCCCTGATCCAACTGGTCAAATACAATCTGCTCATCAAAGGAAGTGTGAAAAGCTTCTCCCCGCAGCAGTTCCTCCATTGTCATCTTGATCTCTGGATCGCCCTCCCTGATCAACTTTCCAACCAGTCCATTACTGCTGGAGTTTGCCCAATAGCAATCCACTTTTCCCTTGTCCATATAATTCAATATGGACCAGGGATTATAAATATCAGTACACCTTCCAAATGTAAAACCATCATACCACTGCTTTACTTCCTCCTTCCGATCTGACAGTCCATAATCCTCTAACGCCGCAAACACTTCCTCCTCGGTAAACCCAAAGCAGTCCGCATATTTATCCGAAGTGGTAGTGATCACTTCCAGATTGTTCAAATCAGAAAACACCGACTCTTTGCTGACACGCGTGATCCCCGTCATGATCGCCCGTTCCAGATAAGGGTTCGTCTTGAAGGTAGAACTAAAAAGACTTCTGGTAAAGGAAACCATTTCCCTCCAATATCCGTTTATATAAGCCTCCTGCATGGGCGTATCATATTCATCCAGAAAAATAAGCGCTTTCTTCTTATAATAGCGGAACAAGTATCCCGACAACGCTTTTAAAGAGAAAGAAGCTTCGCTATCGTCCATCTCCGCCGATATCCGCGCAAAATCCTTCTTCTCACTTTCATTCAATAAACCCGTTTCCATCAAAAAATAGTATTGATTGTAAAGTTCTTTGATAATGCGGCAGATTTTTCTCCTGGCCTGCGAAAAGGAAGTCTCTTTCACATCCGCAAAACTCAAAAAAAGAACCGGATAAGTTCCCTGCAGTTTCCGATATTTTTCCTGTTCCCATATAGTCAACTTTTGAAATAAGTCCCCTCTGTCTCTGTAATGGACAGAAAAGAACTTCTCCAGCATACTCATATTCAAAGTCTTTCCAAAACGTCTCGGACGCGTGATCAGCGTTACCTCATCACCGGATTCCCACCATTCCTGTATGAATTTTGTCTTGTCCACATAAAAATATCCTTCTCTCCGGATCACTTCAAAATCCTGATGCCCAATCCCCACTGTTCTTGACATACTAACCCTCCTGATTCCGCTTCTTCATCTCCCTCTTATTGGCATACATCATACCGTCCGCCACATTGACAAAATCGCTGTCCGCAAGACTGCAATACCCGATGGCGTAGCTGATCGGAAGATTGCGGGACATATTGTGGACTTTACATTTCTGCTCCAATTTCCGCACAAACTCCTGCGCGTCCCGCTTGTACAAGACGGCGAACTCGTCCCCGCCCTGACGGTATGCCCGACCTTCATTTCCTACCGTATTCTCCAGCAGGCTGGCAAAACTCTGCAGCAGTTCGTCACCCGCGGAATGTCCCATCGTATCGTTGACCACTTTCAGATTATTCAGATCCGCAATGATATAATAGCCGACGCTGTTCTGACCCAGCTTTTCCAGATCTCTTTCAAAAGCGTTTCTGTTGTAAATATGCGTCAGATAATCCATATACGCAAGATGCTGCCCGATCTCCGTACAGAACGCGATGATATTCTGCATACATTTGTACTTATTCTCCGTCTCCTCCTCTTCCAGAAGCTTTGCGGAGATGGTGATATCCTCCTTGCCATATTTATTTTCAATGGCCCGCTTTACCTCAGTCAGCACACTCCCCGCCTTTTCCTTGACGCTGCCGCCGAACACGACTCCGTTCTCACCGATACGGTACGCGTTCATATGGCGCTGCCTGACCTCTTTGTTGATATCCTCCAGAACCCGAAAAGCCTGATTCCAGTCAACATTGTTTTCCGTCTTGCAAAAACAGATCACCGCCACGTACAATTTCTGTTTTTCAAAATCAAATTCTTCCAGCACGGTCTCAAGGGAATACTGGTTAAAAAGAGCCGTCTTCTCATCCATGTACTTTTCCGAATTTTCATTGCTCAGAATCAAGCCTAACAGGATCAATGTGGAAGCGACCACCACCAACAACGTCTCCGGAAAGAGCATCTGGATCAGGGAAACGATCACAAAGATGGGCACGGCGAGAACGATCGCCATTCTTTTCTCTCGATCCAGAATCTCCCAATGGCGGAGACAGTAATACAAAATCAAAATCAGATAGATCACGATACTCCCGTAAAGGGCGTAGGCTTTCGGCCCCAGAGAATAATCGGTCGTCTCCCCGTTGACATAGGTGATCGGCAGCGCCAAGATCCCAAACGCCGACACGATAAGCGGCAGACTCTGGAGCGTCCGGATCCCCTTGGAAAATTTCAGCTTCACTTCAAGATAGCTTCTCAAATATAAGAATAAAAGGAAGATAAAACCCAAGATAGACAACAGATAGATCACGTGTGCCAGCAGGTTCCATCCCTCGGGGACGCTGTCCCTGTGGTTGACCGTGTAAAGCGTGATCAGGTCAAAGCTCACATTCACAAGAGCCACCCAGGTGAGAAGCTGAAATATCCTGGTGGATCTGATGGGAATATGCGGCTTCCGGTAATAGAACCAGAGCATATACAAGGTAAACATAAGACATACAACCGATGTTTTGATCAACATATGAAAAGTACCTCTCCGCAAGCAGCATCGATGCGCCCGCCATTTTATCGTATACTCACTAACGATTAGAATTTCCTACATTTTATCTTATGAGGAACAAAAAAGCAAATATTATATCTTCAGACGCATCACCGTGACAGACCGCGCCGGAAAATTCTCGGAAAAACCCTTTTCTGCGTCAAGCTCCAGCGCGCGCTCCTGCCTTTTGACCTCCACTGTCTCCACATCCGGAAAATCAGGACTCTCCACACAGTCCGCCTCCCGCAATACATAGGAGTCGCATCTGCATACTCGCGCTTCCAGATCCGGCAATCGAATCTCCGCCGCAAAATCCTCCCTGCGCAGATTGACCGCTTTTAAGATGATATCCGAGGTCTCCCGCTCCCTGCTGGCGGTGAGATATAAGGCTTCTATTTCCACCGGCCTAAGATGAGTCCACTGAAACAGCTTCCCGTCGATCCACCCCTCTATCCGATCTCCCTTCACGCGCAACTGAAGCGCATACTCCTGCCCCCGTACCAGCGCAAACTGATTTTGCGTCAAAAAGCTGTCCCCGCCCTCGGTATCTTCCACAAAAGCGGCGTCCTGGCCTTCCCATCCGCCCAGCAGCCAGCTGAGCCGTTCTTTCTCGTTTTTCCAGCCGAAGGACACCCGAAATCCCTTGTATCCTTCCAGCTCCCTTGCATGGAACCGCAGCGTAAAATCAGCGGGTGCCTCCTCCATCAAAAAGACCGGCGCTCTATCCGCCAAAACTTCTCTGTCCGAAAAGTCAAAAACTTCTCCCGTATCTTCATTCCGCAAATGAATATCCGTAAATTCCACCCGCGCGTCATCTCCAAGGAAAGCGATTGCGCCCCTCTTGCGCATCTCCACCGTGCGCAAGGTCTCTTTGGGGACGGCAGTCTCCACAACACAGTCCAACAGCTCATCTCCCTGGTGGTTCATAAACAGCTTTTGAACCTGATAATTTACCGACTTACAGACCTTCCCGTTGTCAAACCAGATCATATCCGGTCTCCAGTTCACATAGTCCCGATGACACAAAAGCGGCGCGTAGCAGGCCATCTTGACCGCATGAGAGGCGTTTTGCAGACCGGTCATAAAAGCCGCCTCCGCCAAGGCGTTTGCCCCTCTGTTGGCGTGGCTGGCGTATTCTCCCAAAAAGACATAGGGTTCCCTCGCCTCAAAAGTGTCATAGCGGTGCAGATTCTCCAAAAACCACTCCGGCGACATATAGTAATGTTCATCCACAATCTGGGCGCCGCAATTTCTCGCGCACTCCCATCCCAAATCATATTCGCTTCCGGCACAAAACGGGCCGCTGCTCCCGATCAACTTGATCTCGGGATATTTTTCCTTGATCGCTTTTACAAAATACGGAAACCGCTCTCGAAAGCCCTCGCCCACTTCCTCGTTGCCAATCCCCAGATACTCCAGTCCAAAAGGTGCTCTGTGGCCCAGAGAGACCCTCACATGCCCCCATTTCGTCCCCTCATCCCCGTTGGCAAATTCAATGAGATCCAAGGCCTCCTGTATCCACGGCTGCAGCTCGTCCAGAGGAACCGCCCTTTTATGGTGGGGATCGTAGGCGGCGGGAAGGATCGGCACCGGCTTGGCCCCGATATCTTCACAGAACAGAAAATACTCATAATACCCCAGTCCCAAGGTCTGGTTGTACCTCCAGTTATTCCGCCTGGCAGGGCGTTCCTCCAGAGGGCCGATGGTATTTTTCCAGCGGTACAGAGAGTCTCTGGCATCCGCGTCCAGACTGCCGTCATGCACCAGGCAGCCTCCCGGAAAACGCATGAATTTCGGCCCAAGCTCCGCAATCGCCTCCGCCAAATCTTTGCGCAAGCCGTTTTTCCTCCCCAGGTAAGTCTCCTCGGGAAACAACGACACCAGATCCAGCTCCACGCCCCATCCCTCTGCGATGGTGATGGCCAAACTCCCCCTTACGGTATCCTGCGCCGCTTCCAGAACAAGCGCCGACCGCTCCCAGGCTTTCCCCGCCGTGACAAACGCCTTCGCCAGACATTCCCCGTCCCCGCCCTGCAAAGAGATCTGTAAAACACATTTTTCCCCTCTCACAGCTCTCGCATAACAGGAAAAACAATACCGCTTTCCCTTCTCTATGTACATTCCGCCGCCAAAACCCACATTTCTGACGCCGACACCGCTTCCCTCACACGCCGCCTCCATGTGCAGATAGTGCGGGTTTCTTGGGCTGACTGCATCGCCTTCTCGCACAGAAAGCGTCACTTTTTCATCTGTCCCAATCTTCTCCCAACCCGTCAGCGCGTGATAAGAGGGATGATCCACCTCGGCGAACTCAAAGGAGCGATTCCGCACCATCTCCGCGTACAGACCGCCGTCCGCGGCATGATTGATATCCTCAAAAAAGATTCCGAACAAGTCTCCTATCGGCTTTCCCTGCCCGCCTGTTTTCACAAAAATACGATTCTGTTCCATCTAATCCTCCCTGTCAGAGCAGTTTACTGCGATCAAAACAATTTGAGGCTCTCCTCTCAAGCGCCACCCGCTCAACGGTCACGCCCTCTACCGCCTCTCTCAAAAAGGAGACATCTCTTGCCCGAATCTTGAGATCCTCGAAATGAAAATCGGAAAGCCGGTACTGATCCGGTTGTTCCAGCACATGGAAAAAGCTATCACATTCCATATCACACCTGAAAAATGACAAATGATCCGCATAGGAGAGGGGGATATCCTCCCTGTCCCCCAGATCATAAAACTGTGTCCATGGGTAAATATCCAGAAAGTTCACGACCTCTCCCTGAATATCCTCCACGCGCAGATACTCATAACGCTGCGGCGTATCCGGACGCATCTTGAGCCTCACAAGATTCCCGCCGCCGTTTATCCGGCACCGGCGCATCACGATATTTCTATCATGTATGGATTCCGACCCACAGGTGAGACACGCATGACAAAAACCAAAGGTGCAGTCCTCCACAAGAACCCGCTCATTCCTGCCGTTGTTCGGATCCGTGTCCGCCCAGGGGCCCTTTCCGCCCTTTAACACCACACCGTCGTCATTGACCTCGATATAACATCCCTTTACGAGCACATCCGTGCACACATCAATATCGATGGCGTCCGTGCTCGGCGCGGCGACGGCGCCTGCCGGCGAGAAAATACTACAGTTTACATATCTCACATGATCGCAGCGATAGAGATGCGTCGTCCAAAAATGCGAATTTTGCAGTCTCAGACCGGCTATCGTCACATTCCTACAGTTCGAGAGATAGACCAGCCTCGGCCGCTGCTCATCCTTGTTGGTACATTTGGGATTCCAGGCCCTTCTCATCCAAAACGCCTGCCAGGACTTTTGTCCGTTCCCGTCGATCGTCCCCTGCCCCAGCATGGTAAAGCCATCCACACCGTCCGCATTGATCAGCGCGGTAAAATATTTACAATTCTGCCCCTCAATACGCGTGTCGGCCAAAATGTAATCCGCAAGATCCGCGCTCCCCTTGAGCACGCCGCCTCTTTCCACATAGAGATGCACGCCCTGTCTAAAAGTCAGCGCACCGGTCAGATACGTTCCCGCCGGCACGACGATCACGCCGCCCGAGACAGACGCCTCATCGATCAAACTCTGAATCTCTCTGGTGTACACTCTCCCGTCATCGCGGATCCCATAATCCGTCAAAATATACTGCTTTCCCAATTCCTCCAAAGCAGGGACTTGGTCCTGGGAAAACCACGCTCCCATCGGCGTCCCGTCCGGAAATAACTCTTTTTCGCTCATCGTCTCATTCCTCCGCTGTGGTCAGTCTGTTTTGCCGCCTGTACTGCCTCTATTATACACGGGATCACACCCTTGCGCAACTTGATCTGTACGCCTGTGCAGTCTGTCCGTGGGCATTCCTTCTCCGCCATCCTAACCCCTTCCTGTCACACAGTCCGATCTATGGTGCCGTGCTCTTTTTGGGGACAAAAAAGGTATCCTTATATCCCTTTTCCAATTTCAAGAGGGCAATCTTTTTGTCAAGGCCGCCCGCATATCCGGTGAGGCTGCCGTCTGCGCCGACTACCCTGTGACAGGGCACAACGACGGATATCTCATTGTGCGCCACTGCGCCGCCGACCGCCTGAGCGGACATTCTCGCAAGTCCCTTCTTCTTCGCAAGCTGTTTTGCGATCTCTCCGTAGGTAGTCGTCTGTCCGTAGGGAATCTGACAGAGAATTTTCCATACCTCATTTTGAAATGCGCTTCCCGTAAAGTGAAGCGGCAGTTTGAAGTCCGGCTCTTTTCCCGAAAAATAGATGTCAAGCCATTTCCTGGCCTGCTCCAATATTGGCAGTTCTCTTTCCTCATTTTCCGGATCCAGATAAAGCGAAAAATATTTCTGCCCCTCAAACCATAGTCCCGTCAAACCGCTCTCATCCGCCGCCAGCACGATGCCGCCAAGCGGCGATTCATATTTGCCCGTATACTGCATTTTGCCTCCTCCACGGCGCCACACAAATTTTCATGTGTCTCTTTTATGATTTTCTTTCTTTTCTAATTATTTTACCATATCTTCCATTCTGTTGATAGTTAAATCTTTCCAATTATTTCCCCATTCTCTATAAACATTTCTTCCCCCCTGACGATATAGATATAGAATATTTCTATCTATTTTCGGAGGCACCACTATGAACACGATTACTAACAACCCACTGGCCATGAACGCAAACCGGCAATTAAACATTAACCATAGACAGAACGCAAAAGCAATCGAAAAATTATCCTCGGGCTTCAAGATCAACAGAGCGGCCGACGACGCCGCAGGATTATCCATTTCCGAAAAGATGCGCAAGCAGATCAGAGGTCTTACTTCTGGCGTCCGCAATACCCAGGACGGCGTCTCTCTCTGCCAGGTGGCAGATGCCGCTCTCGCGGAAGTGCATGATATGTTAAACCGCATCACCGAATTGAGCATCAAAGCCGCCAACGGCACCATGTCCCAATCCGACAGACGCGCGGTGCAGGATGAAGTATCCGCGCTCACCACAGAGATTTCCAGGATCGGCTTCACCACCACCTTCAATGACATACATATTTTTGATTTTGCCAACGGTGTGAAAAGGAAGGAGAACGTCGATCGCAGTCTGATCCAGTCCCCTTCCGCCGCTTGCGGATATCTCTCAGAAATATACGAGGAGGACGGAAAGTATTATGCTTCCGCTTCCATGGATTTCAGCGCTCTCACCAACTCAGCCTTGGTGGGAAGATTGAACGGAAGATCTTTTTCCTTTACCTGCAGTCTGGCATGCGACGAGGCTTTTACATTTACTTTTGTAAGAGGCGATGGCACAAGAAGCGCTTTTTTGAATCCCGAAACCCGAAATAAAGCCGTTCCCCACAAATATCAAATCGATATCTTTGGAATCGAAAACGGCGCTCAACTGCTGAACGCTTTATATGATTTTGTGGAAAAGAATCCTGCCCGCACAAATCAAAAAACTGACATAAAAGGCCTACTCGTAAGCCACTCCAATATTTTGGTCAAAACCAGCGACACTTCCTTAGTCCTTCGTTCCTCGTCAGCTCATAATAACTATACTAAGGAATATGCACTAACGCAAATTGAACGATACAGAAAATCCGACAAATACGGTCAAGCCGATTTCGCGGGCGTTGCCAGCGCACAGGATCAAATCGTCACCAACATACTGTCCATCCAGTACGGCGCGGACGCCAAGGACAACTTGAATCTGTACATTGAGCAAATGAACGAAAAGACCCTGGGGCTGAACGGCCTGCGGGTTACTTCGGTGGAAGAATGTTTTGACGCCATCGACAGGGCGAAGGAAGCCATGGAGAGTATCAACAGACAAAGGTCCAACATCGGCGCCCATCAAAACCGCCTGGAGCGCACTATCAACAATGAGAATAATGTGATCGAAAATCTCACCGCCTCAGAATCCAGAATCCGAGATACTGATATGGCGAAGGAGATCGTAAAACAGTCCCTTCTAAACATTTTGGAGCAGGCCGGGGAGTCCGTCCTGGCGCAGGCCAACCAGAACCAACAGAACACGCTCAGCCTGTTTAGTTGAGGAGCCGGTAACTGGAGGCGCTGTCTACTCGGGTCGTCCCTATTAACTGTACCAGACAGAGTGCAGTTTATATAGCATGCATATTCGCCAGGTTCGTCAAAATCGCATGTCAAGACATTAGGGATGAGAATATTTGTATCTTTTTTCTTCCGCTGAAAGCTCCTTAAGCAATATTCTTGTAGGCCCACAAATCTGACGCTTGCAACCAAACAAATCTTTTGTTTCATTCACTACCTCTCCCAAGCAATACCCTCTACAATATGCACCAGCACTACAATCTCTGCAATGAGGCATTTGCGAAAGTTTTCTGGATTGGAGTACCCTAATCTTATCTTGAAAGTATTGGATTTTTCCGGTCTTGCGGTTCCACTTTCCATAAATAAAAACATTCATATGATCTGCGTCATTTCCAAAAAGAGCCATATCGCATGCAGAAACATACCCATCCGTAGTCAGGTGCGGAACCGGCAGACAAGCCCTGCACGCATATTCACCAGGTTCGTCAAAATTGCATGTCAAGATACTTCCATAAGTTATTCCATTTTGATATGCATATCTAACCGCCTGAATAAACTCCTTGGTAAATAATTCCATATCCAAGCTTTCATAAGGACGCTCGTTTCCAATCCCCGCAAAAATAGGGTCCACCCAAAAATTTCTGATTCCCAAACCCGCAAAATATTTTATCATGTCAATCTGATTGCAAACATTATGATTCGTAATAGTCATTCTGATGCCAGTCATCCCTCTTGCATTTTGAACCAAATATCTTATATTTTCTTCTAAAATGCCGGAAGATTTTCCCCCGCCTGCCAACGGCCTATAATGATCCTGCACGCTCGGCAAACCGTCGCTGGAAATCCATATAATATCAATATGATCCGCAAGCCACAATCTGGTATTTTCGTCAAAACATCCATTTGTTTGAAGTTCAGATGTGGTATTGAAATCTTTTTCTTTGGCATAATTCAGGATTTTCTTCATCAACCCCACTTCAACAGTGGGTTCCCCTGCACCAAAAAAACGCACATGACGCGCAAATCCCGTTTCATAATAATCGTCAATTCCCGCTTTGGCAAATTCAAAATCCAGCGTTTGGTGTGCATGAGTATCAGAATTTTTATTCGTATAACAATAGATACAATCCAAGTTGCACCTGGTTGTAAGATAGAACGATATCATTTCTTTTTTACTATGACTCAAAATGATCCTCCAAACCAGACAAATTTCTTTCTGAAAATGTCTTATAAAACCAAGCTTCAACCTTCACCTTGTCGCATAGGTATTGAAATATCTACCCTGCTCTGCCGCATACTGATTAAATTTTTCAAGAATATTATGTTGCATTTCAAAATAGGGCGTTACTGCAGATATAGTATCATCTTTACAACTAAATCCCGCATTTCCATCATAGATTACTGCATCAAAAATGTCATCAAACAAAGAATCTGTTCTCTCTTTTGGAATAATATAGCAACATACATTACACATGAACTCTTCCGTATTCTTTCGCTCATTACACTTCAAAAAATGTTTGGCAAAGTAATTCTGCACTTTATCCTCTGAGTCAAATTCATCCGTTTCCGTAATAAACCACCGATATTTAATCTTTTTTTCCAAATTTGCAACAATAACATCCCCAAAAGATTGCTCACTTGTAATATCCTTGGTAAAAACCGTGACATTGCTTGTTACATTGCTTTCAAAAATCCTCAAATCATTACGATACACTCTCATCGATTTTGAAATAAGGGCCAACTCTGCTAATTTCTTAATACATAAATTGGGTCTTGTAGTATACTGCCGAATCATTGTCTCACAGTTTTTCAACACATAATCCTGATCCAGGTCATCGCATGTACTTATTTTTATCAAAGAATCCATCATAAGCAGCAAAAAATCTGTGTAACTATTTGCTGAAAGATTACCATTATCTTTTATAATTTTTAGAGCTTCTTCTCCATTTGGATATGCCAAAGAATAATATTTATTTTTGCCCACCCGCACAGTGTTAAAAAGATGATACTCCTGCACCTTGCTCATAAAATTTGACAAAGCAGACCCACTGATATTCAATTGTTGTGCCAATTCCTTATGACTGATTTCTACGACACGCTCTAAAATCCGCAGAGACGGTTCCACATATTTATAACTAGATACAGCCGCATTTAACGAATCGTTCTGTTGATGAGAAATCTCCGCTTCAAAAGAATCCATTATTTTATCAACTCCATGACAGTACCCCAGTAAAAAAACTTTTTGAAGAGTATTATCATGTTTGATTTCATCAATATATTCCGTCTTTCGAAAGATTCTCCGTATCCGTGACTGCGCCTGTGCAATCTCTTCATTCTTCACTCGCGAAGTAAAAAAGTGAACTACTGCATCTGCAAGACTAGTGAAAACCGCATCAAACTTATATTTCCAACGGTTCTCAAGCTCCATAGCATCACTCAAATTTTCGGAAAGCATTGCCTCTATAAACGATATGCTCTCTTTTTCCACCAATCTTTCTCCCAGCACGATCTCCTTGCGCATTTCCTCTTCTCCTTCTTCCCTTTCACAGACAACCGTTTATCAACAGTTCATCTTTAATGTCCTAATAATATCATAACGACTCAAAAAAGACAAGTCTTTCTATGTAGACCGCCAATCCCACAGTGAAGCACAATTTGAATCAGCTATTAGAGCAAAATAACTGTCATTTTCTTTAATACATTCTGAAAACGATATCTCCCAAAGATATCCATTACAATAGCTCTCACAGTTTAAGCAGTCTTTCGTATATTCAACTCGATGATAATCCGCTTGATTATCCTGCGACTGCTTTGCCGGCATACATAAATAACAAAATGGATGCGTTTTCCCTAACATTTCTTTTGTCACTTCGAATTTCTCCTGAGTATTTCCGCACAACGCAGAACAGGCATTACACACAACAACCATAATACGTTCCAGCGCCAAAGCATCAATATTCCTGTGCGTTAAACGATCGGATTGAGAAAAAGCGGGAATAATCATCATATCTGTGTAGAACTGTTTGACTGAATCTTTTAATATGTCATTAGAAATATCACGACAAATGGCAGTTGCAATCCTGAACACGAAAGGAATATCAAGATAATTGACAATCCAGTCCTCTTCATGCGACAGATCCTCCCTGATTGTCAAAATCTCTTCCCCTTCTCTTCCTTCTGGTACACAACCCTGCAGTTCTTTCCTATTTGAAGCTTTTTCTCCAATGTTCTGCAGACTTTTTCTCTTATATTCATAGGGGACAAATTTTTTCTGTTCAAATACAACTTTACCATACTGATCAATTACCATACATTTGTTTTCTCTTTCAGCCCATGCTGTTCCAAGCCATGTAAACCAAGGAAATCTGTTCTCAGCCTCCTCATTTTCTCTCACATAATCAATGATCGCTTTCTGCATTTTCTTTGAAAAAAGCATTTCCGGAAACACAGCTATATCTACCTTTTGCTTTTTACAGATCTTTAAGGCTTCCATACATCGTTCAAGAAGCCTCTTTTCCTGAGCGGCATCGGAATCTTCAATACGAAATACCCCTTCCCTGTCCACAATATCTTCTTTAATGGAAAACAGGCTCCCCAAATTCAGATTTATCTATTTAATCCTCTGAATACCTTGTATTTTCAAGGCATTTCGCCTGTTTTGTGTTCCAGCCTTATGTATTTTCCCTTGTTTTTGCCCTTACGAGCCGAAACAAGGGAAAGTTTTTTAATTTCCGCCGACTACTTTATCCAGCAGCCTTGCGGAAGTACGCTTCGCTTCCCTTGTAGCGTGAGCGTAAATGTTCATTGTGGTACTGACATCGGCGTGTCCGAGAAGCTCCTGCACATCCTTCGGTGCTGCTCCGTTTGAGAGCAGATTGCTCGTGAATGTGTGGCGAAGCTGGTGGAAATGAAAGCCCTCCAATCCCTCGACTTTTCTGCTTGCCGTCCTGCACATAATCCCTACCGTACTCGGTGATTCGTATGCACCATCAGGTCTGAGGCAGACAAAGGAGATTTCCTTGCAGCCATCGGGGATTTCTTCCGTTCTCGGCAGACTGTAAACCTCATAGTAGGTGCGGTCTTTTTCCCTGACCTCTTTGTAATAGTTGAGGTTGTAAAGCTCGCCGTATCGGAAGCGATTTTTGTGCTGTTCGGTTTTCGCTGTCCGCAGAATTTCCGCCAGCGTGTCGCAGAAGTCAACGGTGCGGACTTTCTTCCGCTTAGTCGCTCCTATCTCGGTTTTGTGCCTTGCCCCGTTGTATCGCATACTGCGGCGTACCGTGAGGTACTGCTCGTCAAGGTTAATGTCCTGCCAAGTCAAGCCGCAGACCTCGCCAATGCGAAGCCCCGTGTAGTAGGCAATCTGAATGGGAAGCAATGCGGGATTGCCCTTTGCTTTCAGAAAATCCTTCAGCCTGCAATACTGCTCGTGGCTGAGGGTAGGAGCGGAAACGGTGTCGCCGTCCTCGTCCGAGAACAGGTCATAGTCCTCTTTCTTGCCCCGCCATACCACATACTGCATCGGGTTGAAGGTAATCATCCGCTTCGGGAATACTGCAAAGCGGAACGCCCCTTGCAGAACTGCCGAGAACAGTCGTAAGTACCCTTTGCTGAGTGCCTTTGCTGTCGTGCCGTCTGGATTTGTTCCGCCAAAGCTGAGATAGTCCATATACGCCTGCAAATGGTCGGCGGTAACGGTTTTCAGCTTGCGGCTGCCGATAGGATGCTGTTTGATACGGTTGACTGTTCCCTGATATGCCATTACCGTTCCGTTGCTGAGATTGCCGGGCTTTAATTCTTCCTCCACCCACATATCCAGCAGCATACCCACCGTGGCATTTTCGGATTTTGCTACGAATTTCTTTTCCTCATAGTCCTCCATCGCCTTGCGGAGCATGGCTTCCGTCTCGGCTTTGCTCTCTGTGCCTACAAACTCCTTTTGGACTTTGCGACCGCTTTCATCCTCGATATAGAAGCGTCCGTACCACTTTTTTCCTTTCTTTCTTACAGAACCTTTTGCCATAGATAAAAACTCCTTTCTATCCGTGGCAATCGGGACTGTGACATATGGTGTGCGTAAAGTAAATAGTGTCACTTGTGCCGATTGTGTTCAATCGGCATATTTTTTTGTCAAGGTGCCACGGAATTTTCTTTTTCGGTAAGCCTGTTTTCGGCTTCCGCCACTATCCCGAAAAGGTCGCCCATAGATATTTTGGTGCGTCCCTCATCGTAGATATGTAAAATTCCGTCTAAAAAACGCTTCATATCTTCGATAGGTAACTCCATCTCTTTGCGGTAAACACGCTCGGTAATTGCCCCTGACTCAATCGCATATTTACTAAGCGACTGCTTCAAGCTCTCGTCCCCCGCCACACGGTCAACCTCCGCCATAGCGTCGGAAAAGTAGTGGCACAGCACCGAGTACAGGTCAATCATCTTGCCGAGGAATGTGGTAAGAAGCTGTTGGTGCGGCTCTCCGCTGACCGTAGAGGAAACCGTATCAAGATACTTTTTGATATGTTCTTCCATATCCTTTGCACATAATGTGCGGCTGTCATATTCCTTTTCTTCGGAAAGTCCTGTCAGCCATTCGGGAGTGGTAAGCAGTGCTTCGGCAAGACCGTTGATAATCATTGTGCGTTTCGAGTCAACGCCGTCTGCTTCATACCGCTGAATGGTGGATTTGTTCACGCCGATACGCTTGCCAAGTTCGGGCATGGTAAGATTTAACTCTGTTCGGCGTGCCTTTACCCGTTCACCGACCTGTTTTGCAGTGAATGTAATTTCGTTTTTCAAGGTTTTCACCTCCTGACGAGTATCATTATAGCACATAGAAATGCAAATTGCAACCCCAAAATGCGATAAATATTAAAAATAATTCTTGAATGGTTGCAAAACAGGTTGACAAGTGATAGCAAAATAAGTATAATTACAGGTACATAGTTGCGAAACGAGTATTTTAGAAAGGAGATGATAAAATGAGCAACATCAAAATGGGTTTAACCATCGAAGAAGCTGCCGAATGTACGGGTATCGGCAGGAACACAATGCGGAAACTGGTGGACTGGGGCAAGCTGCCTGTCCTTAAAGTCGGACGGAAAGCAATTATCCGCAGGGACACGCTGGAGCATTTTATGAGCGTCAATCAGGGCAGAAATCTTCTCAATCAGAATGATGTCCGCCGAGTAGATTGACCGTTCTTAAAGCCCTCGGCGTTTGAGAGCGAAATACACCCCTCGCACAAATCTTCGATTTGTACTCTGGGTATTTCGCCCCTGCGGGGAGCTTGTGATAACGCTGACACTTCCGTTTTCAGCATTATCACAGAGAAAACCGCTATGGCGATTTTCTCCGCTGTCTCGTCAGCACAGCCGCCGAAACAGCAGCAACCGTCAAGACGGTTGCAAAATGAGAACGGTATATTTCAAAGAAAGGTTGGATTATGGCAAGACACAGCTTCATACAGATGTCGAAGCTGCCCAATGTCAAAGGACGAATATCGTATATCACCAGCCACGCAAGACAAGAAAACCTATACGCCACCTACCGCACCGCAGACAATACCTTTTGGAGCAATCTCGCAAGGGAAAGCCAACAGGAATTTCAGAGAAGCGGCGCAAAGGGGAAATGTATCGAAGCAAGGGAGCTGATTATCGCCCTGCCCGAAGTCTACACGCAGTATGAGCCGCAGCAGGTGCTCGAAGATTTCACAGACGAGTTCCGCAGGCGGTACGGCGTGGAATGTGTATCGGCTTTGCACCACAACAAGCGCAAGACCAATTACCACATTCACCTGATTTTCAGCGAGAGGAAGCTGCTCCCTGAGCCTGATGTGAAGATTGCCGCAAGAAGCGTATTCTTTGACGAAACAGGCAAACGGATACGCACTAAGAAAGAAATCACAGGAGAGGACGGACAGATAAGAAAGGGCTGCACCATTATCAAAAAGGGGGAGATTTACGAAAGCCACCTATTTACCGTGAAAGATGATAAATTCAAAAGCGAGCCTTTTCTTCGGGAGGTAAAGGAAGTTTATACCGACCTTATCAACCGCCATATTTCCGACCCCGAACAGCATTTGAAGGTCTTTGATAAAAACAGCGTGTATCTGCCGACAAAGAAAATCGGCAAGCACAATCCGAGAGAGGAAGAAATCAAAGCCGACAATGCGGCAAGACAGGAATGGAACAGGATGGCGGATATGGCACTTATATCGGGAATATCCGAAGCAAGGATTTTGGAGGTCAAGCAGACCGAGGTACACGACAGGGTAAGCAGTTCTATCCGCAAAAGCGGCTGGCTGCCCAATCTGTTCAGCAGTATCGTAAGCCGAGCAAAAGACTTCCTGCAAAAACTTATCCGTGAACACGGGTTGCCGCCGAAGCCCACGCTGGGTATTGATATGGCAGAGTTCCGAACTATGCGGAATCTGATGATACGGGTACAGGACGAAGCGAGGGCAATCCGTAGCTTACAGGAGGAAGTCACCAAACTGAAAGAACAGCTTTCCGAAGCAAAAGGTATTTTTAAGGGCAAGGAGCGCAAGGCTCTTACCGAGCAGGTACAGCAGACCGAAAAGGAAATATCCGAAAGGCTGGATAAGCTCCCCGATATTCTCAGGGAGGACGGTTATCCCGATGTACAGGCATTTATGGCAACCTATCGGGAAGCAGAATCCGTTGTGGAGCAGTACAACCGTGACCTTGCCGAATGGGAGCGTCAGGTTAAGGAAAAGCGCAGACCGCAGAAGCAACCCGAAAGAGAGTGTGTTAGAAACAGGCTCAGGCAGTTGCAGGAGCAGGGCAGACAGCAAAAACCACGCAAAAAATCCTTTGACAGAGACAGCCGATAGGCAAAAAACCGCCGCTATGGTGTTATCCATAATCGGCGGCATACATATAGAGATTAGGTTTCTTGCTTCTTTATAACGGTTATTTTTAGGTTCTCCGCTTCTATCAGCGTTTCCTGTTTGCACTTCGGACAGTAAAGGGGATAGTTTTTCAATATGGTATCATCCCGCATCCTGTCACGAGTTTTGTTGCTGCAAACGGGGCATAGTATCCATTGTGTTTTATCCATACAGTTATCCCTCTATGCTTTGTCGGTACTATCAATTTCTTTTCTATGTTGCTTTATTCCTTCCGTTATCAATCGAAGCGTTATAAATACAATAATTATATAAATTACCGCACTTGTAATAGCAGATAATGTGAGCATTTTGTCAGTACCTGATTTTGTGCTGTTAACCATTATCAGAGTGTTCTGAAGCGTGAGAATTGAAACCAGCGCATCAATAAAGTTAATTGTCCGTAACTCAGTAATGAAAATATTTTTATGCCTTCTGCTTTTTTTACGGAAATGAATAGAAGCCATCGTAACCTTATAAGTGGTATAAGCCGCCATTGCAATTGCGGGAATAAGCTCCATATTTACGGGCTTTTCAAATTTTACCATTAGTGCAATGGGACAAATAAGTGCCAAGTTAAGTAACAAAAGCATAATCGTGCTGATAACAAACACTCTATATCGAATTTGTGCTTTTTCGCTGTTGGGTTTCCCTTTGCTCTTTCTTTCAGCGAACAAGATACTCCCACGAATAACAACAAGCAACAGATAAAATATACAAATACTTCCGTTCCATACGGACAACAAGCGAATGCCTAAAAATCCGTTATATAGGGCAAATAATATTGTAATTCCAAACGAAAGCAACGAGCTGGCAATAGTCTTAAAGCTATAATCCCTTTTCCAATTTTGGAGAATAGGTTTTATCATTTCACGAGGTGTTTTATTCTCCATATCTCTTGCCCTCTGTTCCGCCTAACGGTCTGACACATTCCTCAATCACTGCAATAATGCTGTCAATGGAGTCACGACAGTCTGTATTCAGCCATTCTTTAATGATAGCTGCAACACCATCTATATAATAGACAATATAATAGTTACGAAAGATTTCGGGAATGTCAAATCTTGCCAAAATCGGCTCTATAATATGGTCTTTCAAATATTGGTATCGTGTTTGTACCTGCATACCATAAGGATTGCAGAAAGTGGCACGATATACCTTTTTATTATCATATATAAACTGTAAATACGGTCGCAAATAGTCTTGTGTAACAAGAACAAGGTCGTTCAGTTCTTTTCCCGATATTTCACCCGCAAACTCCGCTGAACTCTGTGTAAAATAAGATAAAAAGCGTTCATTGACAGTTTCCATTGCTTCATTTGCCAAATCTGCAATCGTTTCATAATGTAAATAGAAAGTTGACCTGTTTACGCCTGCTTTTTCACAAATTTCCTTGACTGTAATATATTCTAAATCTTTTATTGCCAGCAAATCAATCAGTGCTTCGTCCATAAGGAGGGCAGTATTGAAATATTTACTTTCTGACTTATTCATATGACACCCTCCTTACTTTCCTACTCAGCTTCTTCACTGATTTCTTTTGCAAGCTGCATAATCTCAAATGCGTATTTCTTTTTACCAGTTTCGAGCATTCTTTTATAAATCGGATAGTTTACGCCGACACCGATAATTCCGATAATTCCAACGATAATACCAATGATAGTCATAAATGGACTTCCGTCACCGATTACTTTCATTGATATACACATCCCTGTGCCGAGAATAAGCGACATAACCACACCAAAAGTGTAAGTGAAAATATTCGCTTTGCGTTTTGCTTTTCTGTCCAGTTTTTTCAATGCCACAACCTTTGAAGTATCATTCGGTGCGTATTCCTTGGCAATGGCTTCTGCAAAAATTTTGTCTGTATTCATAGTGGGTTCTCCCTTAAATTGTATTTCAGCCTTGGCTGATAATACAATCATAAAGGATTTGCCCTTAAAACTGAACAACACGAATTTCATTTTGTGTTGATTTCAGAAATTTTTTTGTTGTTATTCGATTTCTTTCTTCTATCAGCGGGCTTCTCCATATTTTTAGGAATTAACCAAACTCGCCCTATATACATAGCACCGTCAATGCGTTCTGTCTTGCAAAGTCGTTGTACCCAGCGAAGCGATACATCCCATTTTTCGGCAGTTTCCTGTGCAGTCATATATTCAAACATTTTTTATCTCTCAAATGGTACTGTGTATATTATAGTCGTTTAAACGAACTATATCAAGCAAAGAAATATGAACATCTTACTTTCTGAAAAAGAAATGATAATGTAACGCTTTTCGGTGTCAAAACACCGTATTCAAGCAACTCACGGGGTATAAAACAAGGCGGGTAAGGTGTTATCCCTACCCGTCGCCATTTTACATATATATGCGTTACATTGATTTAGTTGTAGATGATTTCCTCATTCACAATCTCCATTGCACAAGACCGTATGTTATTCACTCGTCCTGTCCATTCTAAGGCATTTTCCGCCTTTAGCTGTTCTGTGATACCCTGTGAGTGCTTCATCATCTCTATGAGCATTTCAAAGCGTTGCTGCGCCTGCTCGTCAATCTCTGCAAGATAAAGGTTGAGCTTGCCGCTGGTTAAAAGCGTGGTGTAGGTCGCTTTCTTATGTTCTCTCAGATAGCGTTTGTGACGCTGCCCCCATATCCCGATAGGTTTTTCTTCTTCGGGTGGTAAGGTAAGGCAGGGCAAATAGTAATCGCCTTGCAGTTCATACCAAAGCCCGTTATTTTCATCATAAATGTACTTGTTCATTTTGAAATCCTCCGTTATAATATATTCGCACATATATCACAGTTCTCCGATTGCCACACTTTGTTATATCTTGTTATGAGATTTTCTTTCCCTTGTATTTGCCCTTATGAGCAGTTGAGGAAAGTATAAACTTGTGTGAAACCGTATAAAGGGATAAGGCGGACACATTGCGATAAATCCTTTATTTTCAAGGATTTCGGAGGATTTTATTGAAACCCTATGACGGGCAATAACCACTTATAAAATCGTGGTTTTCAAATTCCGGTTTGACAAAGGGAAAACACCCACTTTTAACTTATGATTTTTTTGCTCAAATTCTTTCTTTATTTCATCATGGTCATTGCTAATGTTAATTCTGGGCTTGATCAAGCTTTTCCGATAAATAATAAAATTATGCAAATAACCGGAAACATCAGCCGTTGAAGAATAGTTTCGACCATAAAAACCGTGCCCTTCTACCCTCGCCATAGTATCTGACAACAATTCCATTACATCGCTTTTCGGACGAGGCACAATGATTATTTCATCTTGAAATAACTGATTCAATGAAAAATATTGAATATAGGAATCAGGGAGAGAAGATACTGCTGCTTTCACACATTTGTTATCTATTAGCCTGACAAGAGAAAACAGTTTCTTTTTCATATCACTAATATTAATGTTCTCGTACTTACGAAACCATTCAATTAATTTATGTTTTACTTCTGCAAGTCCCCGAATCCGATTACTCTGTTCGGAAAAACACATTATAATATTTATAAGTTCCGAATCATGCGCCGTCAATACTCTGGGCTCAAATGGATAAATTATTTTATATGCCACCGCCATTATATCAAATATATTTCTTGATTCTTGTACATATGACACAAAAAACTCACATGTCGTAACATCCACGTTTATCATCCCCCTTTTACACTTGTTTTATTACAGAAAAATATAACTTTAGCTTTTGCACCTTCTAATCTTATATTGCTCTCAATTCCACTGTGTCCACATCAAACTCCTTCCCAATGCTGTGGTAATATACCAGAACCACAAATATCAGTCCCAGCGCAATCAATCGTCTGACTC